>JALEHU010000103.1 GCA_022770365.1 Blautia sp.
ATGATGTAGGTGTCAAAAGTCGATTGTTCAATGGCTTTTGGCACGCATACAGTTACTTTTGTTCTTTGACAACTGAATAAAACTATGTTTTTCAATGATGCATCATGATAAGAAGGGGATTTATCCCTTTACGCCAGCTCAAAGCTTCTGCATCTTAACTTGCCTTTAGTAAAACGTATTAATTTACTGAAATTTAGGGCAGCAACTTTAAAGCCAAAGAACTGCTTTGTCTTCAGCTTTCCTCTTACCGGCATTTTGTCCACCGTGTATTTATTTCTGAGTATAGATGGAACTGTTTCCACTCCATTGCGAATTCGTCCTATGAATGTTCGGATTTCATCATTCATTAGTTCTGTAGACTCCAGAATCCGTCTTCTTGATTTTAGTGGAATAATCAGGCTGGCTGTCCTTTCTTTTACATTAGGATTACATTTGCTTTGGTAAGGGCAGCCTTCGCACTGATGTTTATAGAAAGATACTCGTATGGAATCTGTTTGTTTTATATAAGAACCGCTTTTAGGAACGTTGCCTGCCGGACAGCTGGTTATTTTATGTCCAGTTTCATCAAGCTCAAACTGTCCCAGTATTTCTTTGGGTTTGCGCCCAAGAAGTCCTGTAGTTAAAAGGTCCATGTTTTTATCGGCAGCCAGCCTGGAAGTTTCTTCGCTGGCATATGCACCGTCCGTAATGAGGGCAGATGTTTCTTCTGAAACTTCAGCGTTTTCCAGATATTCTTTGATAAATGAAGCATCGCTTCTTGTGTTAACGTCATACTGGTAATCAACGATTACAGATCCTTTTTCATCTACAGCTTCAACAAGGTTTGCAGAATAGCCTTTGTGGGGTTTGCCTGCCTTGCTTCTGTAGGTTGCATCCGGATCTGATGGATTTTGCAAAATATCAGGAGTCATCCCGTCTTCCTTGGCCTTTGGAATCCGGTTGCCTTTATCATCATTTTTGGTCTGTTCATCGATGGCCCTCTGCAAAAGCTGATAATCATCCGTCTGACCATACTCATCCTTACATTTAGGCAGCAGGGAAATGGCATCGTTAATGACCTTTTGGATTTTTTCATTCTGTGGTGTGGACTGATCATGGTAAACTATGCGGTTTCTGTTATTCGGGTCTTCATAATCGTTCAGTCCTTCAAGAAGCTCCGTTTGTCCATTGCGTGCTATTTCACGAACGAGGTTTGCGAGACAAGTATATAAAAGTTCCAAACGCCCCATCTGACGGATGTTGGACTCAATCATCATACTGTCCATCCGCTTGATTATCGGAGCAATATCCATATATTTTCGAATGTTTTCCGCAAGAGAAACGATACAGTCGTGAATAAGATCCCTTCCAGTAACCAGTTCGTATGCGGCGTTTCTCTCGCGAAATCTGCTGAACGTACGGTCACTCAAAGGCTGGTTTTCATAACTGGTAGTATGCAGCGCATACTGGTATCTAAAATCAAACTCACATTCCTCAAGGAGTTCATCATCGGTAAGACCATTCAGTTCTTTAAGAATGAGTGCCCCTACGATAACATTAACCGGAGCATTTGGACGGGAATTTTTCTTATCACTGTAAAGAGGCGCAAACATCATCTCATCGATATTAGAAAAAATATGTTCTGAAAACGGTTTTGCCCATGATTTATCCAGTATTTTTTGTTTGCGTTCAGATAAAAATCCGAGTGAATCAAAGAGAGAAATCTGCTGGTAATTATTTAAAACAAAAGACATTGTCTGTACCTCGTAAAATATATTTTATGCTTATATTTTACCAGAAATCGACAATAAAACATAGCTTTATTCAGTTGCCAAGGAACTAAAATCAGATGTTGGTGTACTTTTGACACCCACATCATAACATAGAAACGACATATAAATGACAGGAAAAGGAACTGGAACGGGTAAAAGAAGAAATGCGTCAGGAACTGGAAGAAGCTCATCAGCATGAGCAGCAGGCACTGGAACGCGCATCTGCAGAAGCGCCCAGTATTTTCGGACATTTTGTGTTCCGTGTGATGACCGGAAGTATGGAACCGTCGATACCGGAAGATTCTCTGATCGTGGTTCGCAGAACGGAACCGTCAGAGATCAGAACAGATGATATTATTTCATACTATTCTTCAGATCCGGAACTGAACGGTTCGGTAAACACCCATCGTGTTGTTTCTGTGGAGCAACACGAGGAGGGGACTGTTTTCTGGATAAAGGGAGATGCCAATGCACTGCAGGACCGTTATCCTGCCACGGAGAAGGAAGTACTGGGAAAAGTGATTTTTATTTCCTATCCACTGGGAATTGCAGTTAATTTTCTGTCAACGCCTGCCGATTTGTACTTCTCATTATACTTCCGCTGCTGGTGATATTTGTGAGCAGCCTGGTACGTATGGTTTCTTCTGCCAGAATGCTCATGTGTGAGGAAGAGGAAGCGGCTGTTCGTGAGGTGATGGAGGATTTGAAACGAAGAAAAGAGGAAATAGACGAAAAATAAAGAATGAATAATAAACGAATTATAAAAGACGAGTGGATTATGGGAGACTCAAAGTTTACTTTGAGACTCCCATTTCTTTTTGGATATTTTCTTTGACAGCCAGAATAAGACTGCGGATTTCTTCAATCCGGTCATCACTCATCCTGTCCCTGGGCGCAGAAACACTGATCGCGTAGGTGGGTTTCCCCTTGTAGTTTTTTATGGAAACCGCAATGCAGCGGACACCAAGCTCATTTTCTTCATTATCAAGGGCGTAGCCGTTGCTGCGGATCTGCCGGATCAGATCCATAAATTGAGAATAGTCGGTAACCGTATACTCTGTCAGTTTCCGGATATTGCTGGAATCCCAGATGAGTCTGATTTTATCGTCACTCATATCAGCCAGCATTGCTTTGCCCACACCGGAGCAATAAAGAGGGATGGATTTTCCGACCATGGAAACAAGGCGGACGGAACCGCGGGAAGCTTCTACTTTATCAATATAGACTGCCTGACCGCCGTCGATTTCTACCAGATGAACTGTTTCTCCGGTCTGTTCGGCAAGTTCTTTGATGTATGGACGGGCAAGGTCGATCATATTGTTCTGAGCAAGAATCTGGTTGGAGATGCCGCAGAATTTAAAGGTAAGGCTGTATTTCAAAGATTCCGGGTCCTGTCTGGCATAGTCCATGCAGATCAGAGAATTGAGAATCCTGTGTACGGTAGTTTTATTCAGATTCAATTCTTTGCTCAGATCCAGAAGCCCCATGGGACCATTCTGGGCAAGACATTCGATTGCGTTGAAAATACGTTCAGATACCTGTATCGGGTTTTTTTCTTCCATGAAGTGACACTCCTGTCTGTGAAAATAAGTAACTGTTCAAAAACCGGGCTTATGCCTGCAGGTGCTGAACAGATACAGAAATAATAAATCGTTTCAGTGGCTATTGTAGCACGATTATCAGAGAAGGGCAAATACGAAATACACATTCATGAAAAACAGGAAAATGCATCAGCATGAGAAATGGGAAAATACATGAGCATGAAAAAGAGGGAAAAGGTTAAAATATCTTGTGGAATGTATTTCTAAAAAAACAAAAAAATCAATAAAAAAGCAGAGGAACGTATTGACAATAGCAGGAAAGTGAGTATAATCAGAAACATAAAGAGTTCATAATATGAAACTGAGTTTCGTAACATGAAACTTGAAAAAAGAATTGAACGCAGACTGACAAAAAGCAGAAATGCAACTAAAATGAAAATGCAGTTAAAATGAAAACACAGTACAAATCAAAATCACAAAAACAAATCATTGGGGATCGACAGTTGAGAATGACAGCAGAATAAGAAGGAAAGCAGGGGACAAAAACATGAATGAAGTATTAAAGAAAATCCAGGAGACCGGAATTATCCCGGTAGTAGTTTTAAACGATGCCAAGGATGCGGCTCCGCTGGCAAAGGCTCTTTGTGAGGGAGGCCTTCCGTGTGCAGAGGTAACATTCCGTACAGCGGCGGCAGAGGAATCCATTCGGATCATGAGCAGAGAATTTCCGGAAATGTTCGTAGGAGCAGGAACAGTTCTTACTACAGAACAGGTTGACCGCGCAGTAGATGCAGGTGCGAAATTCATTGTCAGTCCGGGTCTGAATCCGAAGGTTGTAAAATATTGTATCGAGAAAGGCATACCGGTAACTCCGGGTGTCTGTACTCCAAGTGAAGTGGAACAGGCGATCGAACTTGGTCTGGACGTTGTGAAATTTTTCCCGGCAGAACCGGCAGGCGGACTGAACATGATCAAAGCAATGGCAGCTCCGTATGTAGGAATGAAATTCATGCCGACCGGCGGAATTAATCCGAAGAATGTCAGAGAATATCTTGCATATGACAGAATCCTTGCATGCGGCGGAAGCTGGATGGTAAAAGGAAGTCTTGTAGAAGCCGGCGAATTTGATAAGATTAAAGAATTAACCCGGGAAGCAGTAGAAATTGTAAAAGAAAGCAGAGGAAAATAATCATGAGTAAAAAAGTAGTTACCTTCGGAGAACTGATGTTAAGACTTGCACCGGAAGGATATTATCGTTTCGTGCAGGCAGATAAATTAGGAGCAACCTTCGGCGGCGGCGAAGCTAACGTTGCCGTTTCACTTGCCAACTATGGCTTTGATGCATCTTTTGTTACCAAGCTCCCGACCCATGAAATCGGTCAGGCAGCAGTGAACTCTCTGAGAAGATACGGAGTGGATACTTCAAAAATCGCCCGCGGCGGTGACCGTGTAGGTATCTACTTCCTGGAAAAGGGTGCATCCCAGAGACCTTCCAAAGTAATCTATGACCGTGCAGGTTCCTCCATCTATACTGCATCTTCAGAAGATTTCAACTGGAAAGAGATTCTGGACGGCGCTGAATGGTTCCATTTTACCGGAATTACGCCTGCCCTCAATGACAATGTAGCAGCAATCTGCCTGGAAGCCTGCAAAGCAGCCAAAGAGCTTGGCGTTAAGGTTTCCTGCGACCTGAACTACAGAAACAAACTGTGGAGCAAGGAAAAAGCCGGACAGGTGATGGGTGAGCTTTGCAAATATGTAGATGTCTGCATCGCCAACGAAGAAGACGCCGCTGACGTATTCGGCATTAAAGCTGCCAATACCGATGTTACCGCCGGTACCGTAAACCATGAAGGATACAAAGACGTTGCAAAACAGCTTGCTGACCGTTTCGGATTCGAAAAAGTTGCCATCACTCTTCGTGAGTCTCTCTCTGCAAATGACAACAACTGGTCCGCAATGTTATACGATGGCAAAGATTACTACTTCAGCAAAAAATACAAAATGCACATCGTTGACCGCGTAGGCGGCGGCGACAGCTTCGGCGGCGGTCTCATCGCAGCTACATTATGTGGCTATGATGCACAGGCTACCATCGAATTTGCAGTAGCAGCATCCTGCCTGAAACATTCGGTCGAAGGCGACTACAACATGGTATCCATGGATGAAGTTGCAAAACTTGCCGGAGGCGATGCTTCCGGACGTGTCCAGAGATAATAAGCAAATTTCTTTCCACAGACACAGTTCCTCCGGCTGTATCTGCGGAGATTCTGATAACCCAACCGTAACTGAATGCACATCAGTTACAGATACTTACATTTTACATGACGCAAAAGATAATCTGCAAGAATGCCATGATTGATACATTCGATGACAGCTTTTTGAAGCTGGTGTTGATCTTCTCGATATTATGTACGAAATGTCACATATATAGAAAAGCTCCTGATGAGCATTCCTATATATAGGAAAAACAGATGTTCCTGCTTCGGAATGCTTATCGTAGGTAATGGTAGTATTAGTATACTACTCATGGTAGAAAGAGTAAAGCGTACTTTTGAGTCAAGATTGGGATTTCTGGATTTCTGAACAGTGTGCGCAGTATCTTTATCTTGAAGGAATTTCAGTAAATGTGATAAAATAGAAACGATTCAGCAGACAATGCTTATAAAACGGAGAGAATTATGTATCAGTTTGAAAAGGTAAATAAAAAATTATTAGGCTCCCAGGTAGAAGATGAGCTGATGAATTTTATCCTGGAAGAGCCATTGGAGGTTGGTCAGAAAATTCCTAATGAATTTGAACTGGCGGAAAAATTTGGAGTGGGCAGAAGTACCATAAGGGAAGCTGTAAAGGCTCTGGTTTCCAAGGGAATCCTGGAGGTGCGCAGAGGATCCGGTACTTATGTGATCAGCACAAGTACGCTGGAGGACGATCCGCTGGGATTGTCACGGTTTCAGGACAAATATCAACTGGCATTGGAATTATTTGAAGTGCGTCTGATGCTGGAGCCGGAAATCGCCTCTATGGCTGCGGAATATGCCCTTCCGGAGGAGCGGGAACAGCTGAAAAAGCTCTGTGACGAGGTGGAAAACCTGTACAGAGCGGGGAAAAACCATATTAAAAAAGACATTGAGTTTCATACATTTATTGCCGTCTGCAGTAAAAACCGGGTTGTGGAAACCCTGATTCCTGTAATTAATACAGCAGTAATGACATTTGGCAATCTGACACACCGTTCGCTGATGCAGGAGACCATTGATACGCACAGGGAAATTACAGAGTCAATCCGGCGGGGAGATTCCCTGGGTGCGAAGTGCGCAATGATTATGCATCTGACGTATAACCGGCAGATCCTCATGAAGCAGCTGGAGGAGCACCGGGAAAAACAGCAGAAAACTATCAGAGATAATAATAGAACAGGGAAGACATCAGATGAATAAAGCCGAAGTGAAGTAACTTTCCTGGACAACTGTGAACAGCATCTGGTAATAATAGCCAAAAAAGCGGATTATTTCTTTATAATTCGCTTCTTTTTTTGGTGAAAAAGTAGAAAAGAATCAAAAAACATCTGATGTATTGACTTATTATAAGTTAAAATATATAATTTAGGCAAGATAACATAAGACGTCATATGTTGAAGGAGAAAACAAACAATAAAACACAATTTCATCAGATGTCATAGAAGAATGCTGGAGTGTTGGAGGGTGGAATTGAAGGGGTAAGATGAAGGAGGTATATTATGGCTGCAGATACAGCTGTTATTTTGAATCCGACCAGACTGGTCATTGCTGCATTAATTGGTCTTGTGATTTTGCTTGTACTGATTATCAAATGTAAAGTTCAGGCAATGGTGGCAATTTTAATAGGAGCGCTTACCATTGGACTGGCTGCCGGAATGCCGTTTGAAGATATTATCACAGCGGTAAATGATGGTATTGGAAACACATTGAAAGGAATAGCACTTCTGGTAGGACTTGGTTCCATGTTTGGCGCGATCCTGGAAGCATCAGGCGGTGCACAGACTCTTGCAGTTACCATGGTAAAATGGTTTGGTGATAAAAAAGCAGCATGGGCTCTTGGAATTACCGGTCTTGTCATTGCAATGCCTGTATTCTTTGATGCCGGACTGATCATTTTGATTCCACTGGCATTTTCGCTGGCAAAGAAAACGAATCGTTCCTCTCTGTATTATGCGATCCCTCTGCTGGCCGGTCTGGCTGTAGGACATGCGTTTATTCCGCCGACTCCCGGTCCGGTTCTTGTGAGTACAATGCTGAATGTAGAACTTGGATGGGTAATCATGGTTGGAATCGCCTGCGGCGTACTTGCCATGATCGTAGCGGGACCGGTGTGGGGAGCAGTCTGCGGAAAGAAATTCATGATACCGGTACCGCAGCATGTGGCAGACCAGCAGGATTTTGACGAGTCAAAGCTTCCAAACTTCTGGACAATTGTTGGAATTATCCTGATTCCGCTGGTACTGATCATTCTGGATTCCATTGCAGGTGTTGTTGATGCAATGGAGCCGGTTCGCCCGATTCTTGGTTTTCTGGGAGAACCTTTTGTGGCACTTTTGATTGCGACAATTGCCGCCATGCTGATTCTTGGTATGAAACATGGTTATAAAATGGATGAACTGGAAAAAATCATGACAAAGTCTTTAGAGCCTACAGGTCTGATTCTTCTGGTAACAGCCTGCGGCGGTGTTCTTCGTTACATGCTGCAGTACTCAGGCCTTGGTGATGTGATCGGAAATGCAGTATCCTCTGCAAATCTTCCGATTGTTGTGGTTGCATTTATTGTAGCAGCTCTTGTCAGAATCTGCGTGGGATCTTCCACAGTAGCCATGACCATGGCAGCCGGAATTATTGCGGCAATGCCGGAAATTGCCAGTCTTTCACCTCTGTATCTAGCGTGTACGACAGCTGCGATTGCAGGCGGGGCAACAGTTTGCTCACATTTTAATGATTCAGGTTTCTGGCTGGTAAAATCACTTGTGGGAATGGATGAAAAAACAACTTTGAAAACGTGGACAATTATGGAAACGCTTGTAGGCGGAACCGGATTTATTGTAGCACTGATTATTTCTCTCTTTACATGACCTTCATAATCCGGCAGTATACAATTGATAAAAGTGTAGTCAGTTAATCTGAAACGTAAGTATTAATATAAGTATAGAAATGAAAGGATGGTATATTATGGAATTAGTAAGTCAGAAAATGCGTGAACTGGCACCGGAGCTGGATCCGCTTCGTATTGGAACCGGCTGGAAACCGGAAGATTTATCAAAACCGCAGATATTTATTGAGAGTACTTTTGGAGACAGTCATCCGGGAAGCGGTCATCTGGACATTCTGGTGGAAGAAGTTCGTAAGGGTGCGGAGGAAGCAGGCGGACATGGGGCAAGATATCACTGCACCGATATCTGTGACGGCGAGAGCCAGGGAACTGACGGTATTAACTACAGCCTTGCAAGCCGTGAAATGATCGCTAATATGATTGAGATTCACGCAAATGCCACACCATTTGATGCAGGTGTGTATCTGGCAAGCTGTGATAAAGGACTTCCGGGAAATCTTATGGGCCTTGCCCGTGTAAATATTCCTTCTATCGTGGTACCGGGAGGCACCATGAATGCAGGACCGGAGATGCTGACTCTGGAGCAGCTGGGGATGTACAGCGCAAAATATCAGAGAGGTGAGATTGACGAGGAAAAGCTGAACTGGGCCAAATGCAATGCATGCCCAAGCTGCGGCGCATGTTCTTTTATCGGAACTGCTTCCACCATGCAGATCATGGCTGAAGCCCTGGGGCTTGCTCTGCCGGGAAGCACACTGATGCCTGCCACAAGCCCTGATCTTCTGGCTTTTGCCAGACAGGCAGGAAAACGTGCGGTAGAAATGGCTCAGGAGCCGGGAATGAAACCCGGTGAGATCGTAACTCTGGAAAGCTTTGAAAATGCAATTCTGGTGCACGCAGCTGTTTCCGGAAGTACCAACTGTCTTCTGCATCTGCCTGCCATTGCCCATGAATTCGGCATTGAGATCACTGGTGACACCTTTGACAGACTGCACAGAAATGCACGTTATCTTCTGGATGTCCGTCCGGCGGGAAGATGGCCGGCAGAGGTGTTCTATTATGCCGGCGGTGTGCCTGCCATTATGGAAGAAATCAAAGAACATCTGCATCTGGATGTAAAAACCGTGACAGGCAAAACTCTGGGAGAAAATCTGGAGGATCTGAAAAAGAACGGCTTTTATGAACGATGCAACAAGTGGCTGCAGGATTTTAACGCCCGTTACGGTGTTTCTGTAACCAAAGAAGACATTATCCGCCCTTATGACAAAGCCATCGGAACAGATGGAAGCATTGCGATTCTCCGGGGAAATCTGGCACCGGAGGGTGCAGTGATCAAGCACACAGCCTGCCCGAAGGAAATGTTCAAAGCTGTTTTGAACGCAAGGCCGTTTGACAGCGAGGAAGAATGCCTGGATGCCGTTCTGAAGCATAAAGTACAGAAAGGTGATGCTGTATTTATCCGTTATGAAGGTCCAAAAGGCAGCGGTATGCCGGAAATGTTCTATACATCCGAGGCAATCAGCAGTGATAAGGAGCTTGGCAGAAGTATCGCGCTGATCACAGACGGACGTTTTTCCGGTGCGTCTACCGGACCGGTAATCGGACACTGCAGCCCGGAGGCCTGCGACGGAGGTCCTATTGCGTTGGTGGAAGAAGGCGATTTGATCGAAATCGATGTGATGGAACGTAAACTGAACATCATCGGTATTCGTGGTGAGAGAAAGACGCCGGAGGAAGTGGATGCGGTTCTTGCAGAGCGCAGGAAAAACTGGAAGCCAAGAGAAAGAAAGTATAAGAAAGGCGTATTACGCCTGTTCAGTGAACATGCGGTAAGTCCGATGAAAGGGGCTTACCTGGAATATGACGATTAATTAGAATGTGAGCCATTGCCTTTGCAGATTTCTATCATGCAGAAGCAGTGGCTCGGTCGCTATTTAGTTCATTAAGCTTTCGCCGGGACTTTAGCACAAGGCGGTAAGTAGGGAGGGGGAGGCGTGAAAAACTGGACGCGCAGAAGAGAGGCGGGAGACCGGGGTGCGGAAGTGCTTACGTTCTGTTTCTGTGCGGGCTTCGGCGCCTAAGAAGTACTAATCCCCTGTATTTTTGCTAAAAACGCGAACCGTCTTTCTGGACTCGCCTTCGGCTCAAACAGTCAGAAATCCGGCCCGCAACGCAAAAATCCACGGGACAAATACTTCTAAGACGCCTGCAGAGTGCACTGAAACAGGACGTAAGCACTTCCTCACCCCGGTCTCCCGCCTCTCTCCTGCGCTGGCAGTTGGGTTTCCCTTAAAGGGGGAATGAAAAATCAGGGAGGGAATCGAGAGCGATAGAGAGCTTGTGCGTTCATCACTGTAATCATACCGCGTGTCATAGCCTGCCGGGTTTTTCACCCACAACCTATAATGAAACCAACTGTCAGCCGGAGGGAGAGACTATGCACCCGTCACAGAACCTTTGGCGAAAAGAGAGTCCGAAGATCCAGCGCTTAGTAAGCACTTGGTGAGGAGCACACACGCGACGAACCTACCCCGTAAGGGGTCCGGCGCGAAGCGCAGGAGTGCGGCTTAGCGCTTAGCTGAGGAGGAACGGGCCGTTCTGTGACGGGTGCATAGTCTCTCCCTCCGGCGTACTGTTTTTCATGCCACCCACTTCATGTTTTCATACTTGAATAAAACTATCGGCGAAAGCCAACGGATCCCCGGTAGTTCACTAAATAGCAATTTTTTCTATCGAAAAAACGTACTGCTGACATAGTAAAAATGAACAAATACTGCACTGTGATGCAATGCGCGTTTTTCACAAAAATATTTTATAATAAAACTTTTCTTTTGCGGGCCTGCGAAAAAACTGATAAAATAAACATAGGAAATATGTCGTAAGATGCTGTGGCTTGTATGGAAAGGATGTGGAATGATGTTTGAGACAGGAGATTATATTGTTTATGGAGGCACAGGAATATGTCAGGTGATGGGTGTTACTACTATGAACATGGATGGAATCCCCAAAGACCGTTTGTACTATATTCTTCGTCCGGATGGTCATGGGGATGGAAAGATATTTACTCCTGTAGATAATGGAAAACTGGTCATGCGCCGTGTCATGACAAAAAAAGATGCAGAAGATTTGATTCGTGAAATCCCTGATATTGCAACTCTGGATATTCAAGACGATAAGCTTCGGGAAGAGAAATACAAGGAGTGCTTAAGAAGCTGTGAATCCCGTGAAATGATCCGCATCATAAAGACAATTTATATTCGCAAAAAAGAACACTTTGCCAAAGGAAAAAAGGTAACCGCCACAGATGAGCGCTATCTGAAACAGGCCGAGGAAAACCTGTATTCTGAATTGTCCATGCTTCTTGGCATACCCAAAAATGAGATGGAGGACTATATAACCGCAAGGCTGGATAAGGTACAGAAAGTATGAGAGAAAGAACTGTCCGGGAGCAGGAATAGCGTTAATTACAAGGAGCGGTTATATAATAAGACACGTTACAATCGATAGTAATAAAGCAGAGAATAAAAACAGCAGCCAGATAAAAACTGACAATCTGTTTCTTAGAGAGCAGATACTGGCTGCTGTATTTTTGTGTATTTTTTTAATAAATTTGTAATTGCCTATTGACAAATACGGAAGAATCATATATTTTGATAATCAAAATACTTTAAAACCAAAACAAAAAATATTTAGACCAAAATAAATAGGAAAAGGACTATGATAGGAAAAGTTTGCGGAACTGGTTCCTGCGTGCCGGCAGAGGTCTGGGATAATCAGAGGCTTGCCGAAATGGTGGAGACCAGTGATGAATGGATCAGAGAGAGGACAGGGGTGGCCAGGCGCCATATCGCCCGTGGGGAAGAAACCACAGTATATCTTGCGTCAAAAGCATCCATGAATGCTCTTGAAAATGCCGGTATGAAGCCGGAAGAAGTGGAACTGATCATAGCGGCAACGATTTCGCCGGATCAGATCATGCCAAGTACCGCCTGCGAAATTCAGAAAAACATCGGTGCGGTAAATGCGACATGTTTTGATCTGAATGCTGCCTGTACAGGTTTTTTGTTTGCGCTGAATACAGCTCAGGCATATCTGAGTCAGGGGATTTATAAAACAGCTCTGATCGTCGGAGCGGAGACACTTTCCAACCTGACAAACTGGAAGGATCGCTCCACCTGTATTCTGTTTGGAGACGGTGCGGGTGCTGCTGTTCTGAAAGCAGAGGAGACAGGGATTTTCGCACAGGTGACTCATTCTGACGGAGAGAAGGGCGGGGTACTGACCTGCACCAGCAGAAACCGGATTGATTATGAAAACCACGCTGCAGCGCCTGAAACATACATGCAGATGGATGGAAAGGAAGTCTTTAAATTTGCTGTATCAAAAGTTCCGGAAGCCATTGATGAGTTGTTGGAAAAAGCGCAGATGGATGTTCAGCAGATCGATCATTTCCTTCTTCATCAGGCAAATGAAAGGATTATTCGCTCTGTGGCAAAACGTTTGAAGCAAAGCATTGACAAGTTTCCGATCAATATGGAAGAATACGGCAACACCTCGTCTGCCAGTATTCCGATCTTGCTGGATAATCTGAACAGAGCCGGAGCATTGGAAAAAGGAGATAAAATAATTATTTCCGGATTCGGTGCAGGACTTTCTTATGGAGCAAGCCTGATCGAATGGCAGAAATAAAAGTAAACAGAGAAACAAATCGTTGGCAATAAGAAATTTTGAATAGAAAATAGAAGAAAAAGAAGAAAAAGAAGAAAAAGGAGAACAAAATCATGTTAGAAAAAATCAAAGAAATCACAGCAGAAGCATTAGGAACCGAGGCAGACAATCTGACAGCAGAAACCTCTTTTAAAGAAGATCTGGGCGCAGATTCTCTGGATCTTTTTGAACTGGTAATGGCACTTGAAGAAGAATTTGAGGTAGAGATTCCTTCCGAAGACCTGGAAGATATCAAGACGATCGGCGATGTAGAAGCATATATTCAGAAGCTGCAGTAAGAGACACAATCAAGCTGAAAAAAAGCTGTTCAGCAGATATTTTTAGAGTTATGAGTATGCTGAACTGTCTCGATACAGTTTTCAAAACAGGAGGCATTTTATGAGAACGAAAATCACCCGGTTACTTGGAATCGAATATCCCATTATCCAGGGCGGCATGGCCTGGGTAGCGGAATATCATCTGGCTGCGGCTGTATCAGAAGCAGGAGGTCTCGGTATTATCGGGGCGGCAAATGCTCCTGCAGACTGGGTACGCCAGCAGATTCAGGAGACGAAAAAGCTTACAGAGAAACCTTTCGGTGTAAACATTATGCTTATGAGTCCATATGCTGATGAGATAGCCAGAGTAGTAGCGGAAGAAGGCGTCAAAGTTGTTACAACAGGTGCCGGAAGCCCGGAGAAATATATGAAAATGTGGAAAGAGGCAGGTATCAAGGTCATTCCTGTAGTTGCATCTGTGGCTCTTGCAAAACGTATGGAGCGCTGCGGTGCGGATGCAGTGGTTGCTGAAGGAACCGAGTCCGGCGGACATATCGGCGAGACAACTACTCTGGTACTTGTTCCTCAGGTTGTGGATGCGGTGAAGATTCCTGTTATTGCGGCAGGTGGAATCGCAGATGGACGCGGTATCGCGGCAGCATTCATGCTGGGTGCACAAGGTGTCCAGATGGGAACCCACTTCATTGTCACAAAAGAATGCTGGGTACACGAAAATTACAAAGATATGGTTATTAAAGCAAGAGATATCGACACAAGAGTTACAGGACGTTCAACCGGACATCCGGTACGTGCCCTGCGCAATCAGATGACAGGAGAATACCTGAAAAAAGAAGCCGAAGGTGCGTCTTTTGAGGAACTGGAGAAGCTTACTCTCGGGGGCTTGAGAAAAGCCGTCATTGACGGTGATGTGAAGACCGGAAGTGTGATGTCAGGACAGAGCGCAGGTCTTGTAAAGGAAAAAATGACCTGTGAAGAACTGATTCAGAAACTTGTAAAAGAGACGGACGATTTGCTGAAAGGAACATCCCTTTATGAGTAAGATTGCATTTATTTTCCCGGGACAGGGAGCACAAAAAGCCGGAATGGGAAAAGATTTTTACGAGAAATTTGATACAGCAAAGATGGTATTTGATCAGGCATCCCAGTGGCTGGATCTTGATATGAAAGAGCTGTGTTTTGAAGAAAATGACAGACTGGATCTGACAGAGTATACACAGGCTGCAATGGTAACCACCTGCCTTGCCATGACAAAAGTTATTGAAGAACACGGACTTCACCCGGATGTAACTGCCGGACTGAGCCTTGGAGAATACTGTGCCATTGAGACAGCAGGAGGCATGAGCCTTAAAGATGCCATTAGAACTGTCCGTAAACGGGGAATTCTGATGGAACAGGCAGTACCGGCAGGCCAGGGCAGCATGGCGGCGGTTCTGGGTATGAAGGCGGAAGAGATTGAAAAGATCACAGATACCATGGAAGGTGTGACGATCGCCAATTATAACTGTCCGGGACAGATTGTGATCTCCGGTGTCAGAGAAGCCGTAGAACGGGCCGGCGAACAGCTGAAAAAAGCCGGTGCGAAGAGAGTGCTTCCGCTGAATGTCAGCGGTCCATTCCATTCCCGGATGCTGGAAGAAGCAGGAAAAGAGCTTGGAAAAGTGCTGGAGAATGTGGAACTTTCTCCTTTAAAGATCCCATATGTCACCAATGTGACTGCACAGTATGTGGAGAATTCCGAAGAGACGAAAGCACTTCTGGAAAAACAGATTTCTTCTTCTGTAAGATGGCAGCAGAGTATGGAAAATATGATCGCCCAGGGTGTTGATACATTTGTGGAGATTGGACCGGGCAAGACCCTTGCCGGCTTCCTGCGTAAGATTGACAGAAGTGTAAAAGTGTTTAATATTCAGACTGCGGAAGATATGGAAGCAGTATTGGAAGCGTGCAGATAGATCCGTGTATCAGAGGGGTCAAAATATCTTTTGACCCCAACATCATATCATGGAATTCGTGATGAAGAGATGAGGAAGATTTATGACAGATAAAAAAGTAGCAGTTGTGACAGGCGCGGCGAAGGGAATCGGCAGAGTCATTGCCATGGAACTTGCCAGAGAAGGCGCCTTTGTCATTATCAACTATAACGGTTCTGCAGAAAAGGCAGAAGAGACCAGAAAACAGATCGAAGCAGAGGGTGGAGAAGCTGCAGTTTTTCAGTGCAATGTGGCTGATTTTACAGCCTGCGGCGAGTTTTTTAAGACCGTGATCAAAGAATACGGAAGGGTAGATATTCTGGTAAACAATGCCGGAATTACCAAAGACGGACTGCTCATGGGCATGAGTGAAGAGGATTTCTCCAGGGTTGTGGATGTGAATCTGAAGGGAACCTTTAACTGTATGCGTCATGTTTCCCGTCAGATGCTGAAGCAGAGAAGCGGCAGGATTATCAGCCTGGCTTCTGTGGTAGGTGTCAGCGGAAATGCCGGACAGGCCAATTATGCGGCATCCAAGGCAGGTATTATCGGTCTTACCAAGTCCGCGGCCAAGGAACTGGCATCCAGAGGAATCACCGTAAATGCCATTGCGCCGGGATTTATCCAGACAGATATGACCAGCGTTCTTTCTGAAAAAGTGAAGGAAGCCGCTGAGGGAATGATTCCGATGGGAACCTTCGGAATACCGGAGGACATCGCAAAAGCAGCCGCTTTTCTGGCATCTGACGGTGCGCGCTACATCACAGGACAGGTACTTTGTGTAGACGGCGGAATGGCAATGTAAAGAAAAATGGAACTGTAAAGACAGGAATTATTTTGAATAAAAAAACAGGACCGGATTTTTGGAGGTAAGTATGAAACGTAGAGTGGTAGTAACAGGGCTCGGAGCAGTGACACCGATCGGAAATGATGTGGAATCTTTCTGGGAAGGAGTCAAAGCAGGAAAAGTCGGAATCGGGCCGATCACGAAATTTGACACCACAGATTATAAAGTAAAACTGGCAGCAGAAGTGAAGGATTTTGTGGCAAAAGAACATATGGATTTTAAAGCATCCAGAAGAATGGAACTGTTTTCCCAGTATGCAGTTGCTGCCGCTCTGGAAGCAATGAAACATGCCGGACTTGATATGGAAAAAGAAGATCCGTTCCGCGTGGGTGTGATCGTGGGCTCCGGAATAGGAAGCCTTCAGGCTGCGGAAGCTGCAGTAAAAAGAATAGAAGAAAAAGGTCCGTCCAAGATCGATCCGCTGATCGTGCCGAAGATGATTTCCAACATGGCGGCTGGAAATATTTCCATTGCCACAGGTGCCAGAGGGAAATGCACCAATGTGGTAACAGCATGTGCAACAGGAACACATTGTATCGGTGATGCATTCAGAGCGATCCAGTACGGCGATGCGGATGTGATGTTTGCGGGAGGTACGGAAGGTTCGATCTGTCCGGTTGCAGTAGCCGGATTTATGAATCTGACAGCATTAAGTACCGGTGAAGATTCTGCAAGAGCATCGATTCCATTTGACAAAGACCGGAACGGGTTTGTGATCGGAGAAGGCTCCGGAATTGTTGTTCTGGAGGAGCTGGAACATGCAAAAGCAAGAGGGGCAAAAATTCTTGCAGAGGTCGTGGGATACGGTGCGACAGCAGATGCATTTCATATTACCTCTCCCATTGAAGATGGCAGCGGTGCTGCAAGAGCAATGACGGATGCCATGAAGGAAGCAGGGATCACACCTGCTGATGTGGATTATATCAATGCTCACGGAACCGCGACACATCACAATGATCTTTTTGAGACAAGAGCAATTAAAGCAGCTTTTGGAGATGCTGCAAAAGATGTGAAGATCAACTCCACAAAATCCATGGTGGGACATCTTCTGGGAGCTGCCGGAGGCGTTGAATTTATCGTATGTGTCAAAAGTATTCTTGATGGCTTCATCCATCAGACAGTGGGTACGCAGGAGTGTGAAGAGGAACTGGATCTGGATTACACCATTGGTGCTCCCGTACAGCAGGAAGTGCGTTATGCAATGAGCAATTCTCTGGGATTCGGAGGCCATAACGGAACGATTCTTGTGAAGAAATTTGAGGATCAGTGACAGAGAACAGAGTCGAAGTAAGATTGGATATCGGAGGATAAAGGAGGCAACAGAACATGGAATTTGAACAGATCCTTCAATTGATTGACCATGTATCGGATTCAAAACTGACATCTTTTCAATATGAAAGTGACAGTGTAAAACTTTCCATGAAATGTGGAAAGGAAACGAAGATTATCGCCGGAGATGTGGATATATCTGCTGCCGGCGGAGCTGCTGTACTTCCGCTTGCCGGTACAGCTTCTGCATCAGCAACTGAGCAGGAATCCTCACAGACACAGAAAGAACCGGAAGGAAATCTTGTAAAATCTCCTCTGGTGGGAACCTTTTATGCTGCTCCTGCGGAAGATGCAGAACCTTTTGTAAAGGTTGGAGATCATGTGAAAAAAGGACAGATTCTTGCCATTGTGGAGGCTATGAAGCTGATGAATGAAATAGAGAGTGATTTCGACGGCGAAGTAGCGGAAATCTACGTGGAGAATGCACAGGCTGTAGAGTATGGACAGCCGCTGTTCCGGATCAGATAAGGACGTAAGGTGCGGAGAAATCGATATTTATTCATAATGCTGCCTGTACGGGCAGATATTTCCGTAGATTATACAGGAGGACTGGAAAATGAACAGTTTGAACGTGAAACAGATTGAGGAGATCCTTCCTCACCGCCACCCGTTTTTGCTGGTGGATTATATTGAAGATTATGTACCCGGCGAGTTCGCCGTCGGATATAAATGTGTAACCTTCCGTGAAGATTTCTTTCGCGGACATTTCCCGCAGGAGCCGGTAATGCCCGGTGTGCTGATCGTGGAAGCACTGGCGCAGACAGGTGCTGTGGCAATCCTTTCCAAAGAAGAAAATAAGGGAAAAATTGCTTATTTCGGCGGTATCGATAAGTGTCGTTTCAAATATAAAGTAGTTCCGGGAGATAAGCTGCGTCTGGAGACAAAAATCATCAAACAGAAAGGTCCGGTGGGAATCGGGGAAGCCATTGCCACTGTTGACGGTAAGCTTGCAGTAAAAGCAGAACTGACATTTATGATCGGATAAAGGTGTAGATATGATTCGAAAGTTATTGATTGCCAATCGGGGAGAAATTGCCGTGAGGATCATCCGTGTATGCAGGGAAATGGGAATAGAAACGGTGGCTGTTTATTCTGAAGCAGATAAAGACAGCCTTCATGCGCAGCTTGCGGATGAAGCAATCTGCATTGGTCCTGCGCCTTCTTCAGAGAGCTATCTGAATATGGAACGTATCATGAGCGCGACTCTGGTTTCCGGGGCAGATGCCATTCATCCAGGGTTTGGATTCCTTTCGGAGAATGCCAGATTTGCTGAGTTCTGTGAGCAGTGCGGCGTGACGTTTGTAGGTCCCGATTCCAGAGTCATTCAGAATCTGGGAAACAAGCAGATTGCCAGAAATACCATGGTGGCAGCAGGTGTTCCGGTCATTCCGGGTACCGATAAGCCGGTTATGGATGTAGAAACAGGACAGAAGGAAGCACAGCGTATCGGATATCCGGTCATTGTAAAAGCTGCCCTCGGAGGCGGAGGAAAAGGTATGCGTACGGCATATCAGCCGGAAGAATTTGCTCTTGCATTCCAGACTGCCCAGAAGGAAGCACAGATGGCTTTCGGGGATGGAACCATGTATATCGAACATTATGTGGAGCATCCGAGACACATCGAATTTCAGATACTGGCAGACTCTCAGGGAAATGTGATCCATCTGGGAGAAAGAGACTGTTCCATTCAGAGAAATCACCAGAAAACGGTAGAGGAATCTCCGTCAGCCGCAGTATCGGAAGAGCTTCGAAAGAAGATGGGGGAAGCTGCGGTAAAGGCTGCCAGAGCTGCTCATTATGTAAATGCCGGAACCATAGAATTTCTTCTGGAAAAGAACGATCGATTCTACTTTATGGAGATGAATACCCGGATCCAGGTGGAACATCCGGTGACGGAATGGGTGACCGGAATTGACCTTGTAAAGGAGCAGATTAAGATTGCATCCGGGATGACTCTTGGCATCACACAGGAGGATGTGATGATACGGGGTCATGCCATTGAATGCCGTATCAATGCGGAAAATCCCGCAAAGAATTTCCGCCCGTGCCCGGGAACCATCCGGGAACTGCATTTTCCCGGCGGACAGGGAATCCGCGTGGATACGGATATTTATGCGGGATATACCATCCCCCCGTATTATGATTCCATGGTTGCAAAACTGATCGTTCACGGTGATACCAGGGAAGAAGCCATTGCTAAAATGCAGAGTGCCCTGGGGGAAGTGATTATTGAAGGAATCGATACCAACGTGGATTTTCAGTTTGAAATTATCAGTGATCCCAAATATCAGTCAGGAGATTTTGATATAGAGTTCCTCAGTGATTTTTCTCCTGTGCAGTAAGAGTTTCTTAGTGTAATTACGACAGCAGTTCGGATGATTTGGGCTTCAGTAGTTCATGAGAGGAATGGAGTGTAACTTAATGAAATTTCAGCATATGTTCAAAAAAACAGTGACAAAACCGGTGAAATCCGGAGACGCTGACCGCCCGGAGGTACCGGATGGTCTTCTGAAAAAATGTAATGCCTGCAAAGCAGCAGTCTTTGTGGAAGAAGTCAAAAATAATTACTATATTTGTCCTCACTGCCGCAATTATTTCCGTGTTCATGCCCGCCGCAGAGTGGAGATGATCGCTGATCAGGGCAGCTTCCGGGAATGGGACAGCGATGTGGTCTCTGATAATCCGCTGCAGTTTCGTGGATATGAAGAAAAAGTAAAGGCACTCCAGGAAAAGACGAAACTGAATGAAGCGGTTCTCACCGGAAAAGCAACGATCAACGGGTTTCCGGTTGTTCTGGGAGTCTGTGACGGCCGTTTTCTCATGGCCAGCATGGGGGAAGCAGTGGGAGAAAAGATCACCCGGGCAGTGGAACGTGCCACGAAGGAGAAGCTTCCGGTCATTCTCTATGCCTGTTCCGGCGGTGCCAGAATGCAGGAGGGTATTATTTCTCTGATGCAGATGGCAAAAACATCAGCAGCGCTGAAGCGCCACAGTGACGCAGGACTTCTGTATATCAGCGTTCTGACAGATCCCACCACAGGCGGTGTGACAGCAAGCTTTGCAATGCTGGGTGATATTATTCTGGCAGAACCCAATGCACTCATCGGATTTGCAGGACCAAGGGTGATCGAGCAGACCATCGGACAGAAGCTTCCAAAAGGGTTCCAGAGAGCAGAATTTCTTCTGCAGCATGGGTTCGTTGACGGAATCGTGGAGAGAGAGCAGCAGAGAGAAGTTCTGGGGCTGCTCCTGAAAATGCATCAGAAAAAAGAATATGACAGGGAGGATCCTGAACAGAAAAGCACAGAAAAGAATAGCGAAGAACAGAAAAGTACAGAACAGAAGAAACAGACAGGGAAGAGCCCGAAAACATTGCTGCAAGAAGCATTTCAGCCGGAAAAACCACTTGGAAAGATGGACGCCTGGGAACATGTACAGCTTGCCAGAGACAAGGAGCGTCCTACCGGAAAAGATTATATCGAGCATCTTTATACAGATTTTGTGGAAATGCACGGAGACCGTTATTACGGGGATGACAGTGCGATTATTGGCGGAATTGCTTTTTTTGAGGGAGAGCCGGTGACGGTGATCGTTCAGGAAAAAGGATGCGGAACAAAGGAAAACATCGCTCATAATTTCGGTATGGTTTCCCCGGAAGGTTACCGGAAATCTCTGCGACTGATGAAGCAGGCGGAAAAATTCGGACGTCCCGTCATCTGTTTTGTGGATACTCCGGGCGCATTCTGCGGACTGGAAGCGGAGGAGCGCGGACAGGGTGAAGCCATTGCCAGAAATCTTTATGAACTTTCCGGTCTGAAGGTTCCGATCCTTTCCGTTGTTATCGGTGAGGGAGGAAGCGGAGGAGCCCTTGCCCTGGCTGCGGCAGATGAAGTCTGGATGATGGAGCATGCCATTTATTCCATCCTCTCTCCGGAGGGATTTGCTTCTATCCTCTGGAAAGACAGCAAAAAGGCGAAAGAGGCTGCAAAAGTCATGAAGCTTACGGCAGGAGACCTGAAAGAACTTGGAATTGTAGAGCAGGTGATCCGTGAAGAGGAGAAACTCACCAGAGAAAATATGGATGAGACAGCCCGCAGACTCCGGATGGGGATCAGAGCCTTTTTGTATGAGTATGAGCCGATGAGCGGGGAAGCACTGGCACAGCACAGATATGAACGTTTTCGCAATATGTAAATGAAACGAAGGAGTCTCTCTGGATATATTTTACAGCATTATTTTACAGTTACTTAATAAAATATTGCTGTAATTTGAATGGAATTGTGTTAAAATAAAAAACAAACAGAGGATTTATAGGACTGGCTCAGCGCAGCCGGATAAAGAACACGCTTTACTTTTTTGAATCATTTATAACAGATCTATTCCGGCAGAAATGCCGGATAATTTCAGACGAATACAAGGAGGGCACATATGCGCAAGACAAAAATTATCTGTACCATCGGACCGGCCAGTGATAATGAAGAGACATTAACACAAATGTGCAAAGCAGGCATGAATATTGCCAGACTGAATTTTTCCCACGGAACTCATGAGGAGCATCAGGTAAAGATCGACCTGATCAAAAAAGTCCGCAAAAAACTCAATCTTCCAATTGCCATTATGCTGGATACCAAGGGACCGGAATACCGGATCAAGACCTTCGAAAACAAAAAGATTGAGCTTGCAGACGGAGATACCTTTACGTTTACAACAGATGATATTGTAGGTGACCAGACAAGAGTTTCTGTTACCTATAAGCATCTGATCGATGATCTTAAGGTTGGAGATACCATTCTTGTCAGCAACGGACTGGTGATATTTGAAGTACAGAGTCTGGAAGGCAATGATGCGGTATGTAAAGTAATTGCCGGCGGTGTGCTGTCTGACAGAAAGAGCATGAACTTCCCCAATCGTCTGATGACCAATGATTTCCTCAGCGAACAGGATAAAGAAGATTTGCTGTTTGGAATTAAGAACGATGTGGATTTTGTTGCAGCTTCTTTTGTATCCACGAAGCAGGATATGAAGGATATCCGTGATTTCCTTGACGCGAACGGCGGTAAAGACATCGATATTATTGCCAAGATCGAGAACCGCTCCGGTGTGGAAAATATTGATGATATCTGTTCTCTGGCAGACGGTATCATGGTTGCCCGCGGCGATCTTGGTGTGGAGATTCCGTTTGTGGAAGTGCCTTCCGTACAGAAATATCTTATTCGCAAATGCCGTATGATGGGCAAGAGAGTTATCACCGCAACGGAGATGCTGGAATCCATGATCCACAATCCCCGCCCTACCCGTGCGGAGATTTCTGACGTTGCCAACGCCGTTTATGACGGAACTTCCGCAGTTATGCTTTCCGGAGAGTCTGCTGCAGGTGACTACCCCGTGGCAGCAGTGAAGAACATGGCTGAAATTGCGGAATTTACGGAGCAGAGAATTGACTATACAGAGTGGTTCAGAACGAACGATTATAAGATTCACAGTAATCTGGATGCGATTTCCCATGGAACCTGCGCAATGGCAATTGACGTAAATGCGAAATGTATTGTGGTAAGCTCCCTTAGCGGTATGACAGCACGCATGGTCAGCCGTTTCCGTTGTCCGGTAGATATTATGGGCATGACTACTTCCGAAAAGGTATGGCGCAAGCTGAATATGAGCTGGGCTGTGACTCCGGTATTAAGTGAAGAGTTCAATTCCCAGGATGTGATGTTCTATCACGGTGTTTACTGTGCAAAGAAAATTTTCGGACTGAAGAAAGGCGACAGTCTTGTCCTTACCGGCGGTCAGATCAACGGCAAGACAGGCAACACAAATACTATTAAGGTTGAGACTGTATAAAAGAAAACTGTGTATGGCAAGTGAAATAAGTGCATGACAAATGATATAAATGTATGAAAGATGACATAACAAAAGCCATCAGAGAGCCGCATGACCGGCTTTTTGATGGCTTTTGCCTTTATGTTTTGTAAAAATCCTGTACGAATTTGATAAACTGTTTTACATGAGGTTTTAAAATCCGGTTCTTGTTGTAGACGATATAAAAATTACGTTTTCTGGTGTATTCGTCCAGGGGAAAAACAAGGATCTGTCTTGTTTTCTGAAGGTCTGTCACGGAGCGGGCGGAAAGAATGGAAATACCCAGTCCATTTACAATGGATTTTTTGATAGACTCCAGGTCATTCATACGGGCGACGACATTGAGCTGTGAAGCGGAAATTTCCTGATTTTCCAGAAACATATCAATTTCCTTACGGGTTCCGGAGCCGTTTTCACGGAGGATAAAAGGCTCATTCAGGAAGTCGCGGAAAACGGGTTTGCAGCTTTTGTGTGTAAGAAAGCGTTCATTGACCGGTGTGGCAATGACAAGAGAATCCTGGCAGAACGGGATAAAACAACAGGACTCGTCGTCCGTTTTCTGTCCGCAAAGGCTTAAGTCCACACTTCCGTCCAGCACCCTCTGGATCGCCCCCATACTGTCTGACTGCCAGGAATGAAAAAAGACATCATCCGCTTCCTCACCGAAGGCACACAGAAGCTCCGGAAGAAGATAAGAAGACGGGATTGTGGAGACACCGATATCAATGATCTTTTTGTGAGTTCCGGTAAATTCTTCTACCAGATGATCGCGCATATTCAGCATCTGGATTGCACAGTCGTATAGCTGATAGCCTCTTGCAGTAACGGTGATTTTCTTGGTAGTGCGGATGATCAGGCGGGAATTCAGTTCCGTTTCCAGAGAGCGGATATGCGCGCTGATGGTGGGCTGCGTCAGATAAAGATGACGTGCTGCTTCCGAAAAACTGTTGTATTCCACGACGGCAATAAATGCTTCCAGTTGTTTAAATTCCATGATGCTTTCTCCCTGATTTCAAGTATAATGGTTTGCTGACCGACCTCACGTAAAAGAGATTAACATCCGGTAATCTCTGCCAGAGCATGAAGTGCAGTATCCAGTTCTTCTTTCGTATTCTCCGGTCCGAAGGAGAATCGGATCGTTCCGGAAGGATAAGTCCCCAGTGTTTTATGAGCATTGGGAGCACAGTGAAGGCCGACTCTTGTCATGACTCCATAAGTGCTGTCCAGTTCGAAAGCAGCCTGGGCCATGTCCATCTGAAGAGTCTGAATAGAGACAACAGCACAGCGTTTTTCGGTATCTTTTCTGCCAATGATACGTATCTTTTCTTCTTCCGGATCCATACGCCGGATCCCGTTCAGAAAGTATTCTGTCAGCTGCATTTCCTTTTGAAATATTTCTTCCATGGAACTGTTTTCCAGATCTGTAAGGGCGGCATGAAGGCCGAGGATTCCGGGGATATTCGGGGTCCCCGGTTCAAAACGGTCGGGCAGGAATGCCGGAATCTCTTCTGTGTGTGAAATGCTTCCGGTTCCTCCGCTGATAAGCGGTTCTATTTGCCCGGCAAGTTCGCTGCGAATGAGAAAACCGCCGGTTCCCTGAGATCCTCGCAGGCCTTTGTGCCCGGTAAAAGCAAGTGCATCAATGTGCATTTCCTCCATATCAATAGGCAGGATCCCGGCGGTCTGTGCTGTGTCAAGAATGAAGAATATCCCATGCCTTCGGCAGATTTGTCCGATTTTCCGGACAGGGAGGATGGTGCCGCAGACATTGGAGGCATGAAGGCATACAAGTGCTCTGGTTTCCGGACGGATCAGCTCTTCAATCGCTTCCGGATCCATGCTTCCATCCTTTCTGCAGGGAATGCGGTCAAAGACGACTCCATGGGCGAGAAGCTGGGTCAGAGGACGCATGACAGCATTGTGCTCCATGGAGGATACCAGAACATGATCCCCGGTTTTCAGCAGTCCTTTGAGAAGGATATTCAGGCTGGCTGTGATATTATTTGTAATAATTACATTTCTGCAGTTCTTAAAATGAAACAGACGGCAGAGCTGTTCCCTGGTATCATAAATCTGTTCTTCCACGGAATAGGCAGTTTCGTAACTGCCTCTGTTGACGTTTACTGCAAATCCGGACAGATACTGATAAACGGCGTCCGCTACGGACGGTGCCTTGGGAAAAGAGGTGCTTGCCTGGTCAAGATATATTTTTTTCATGAGGTTACTCCGTTTTTAGCAATCATGATGCCTGCGCAGGCAGACATTTCGTTTGGCTTCTATTATATGGTTCTGTTATATGGTTCTGTTTTGGCTTTCACTATGACCATATTATAACAATATTTATTGAAATAATCTATAAATATTATAGAAAATAATCTATAAATTATTGGAAGAATCAGGGTCGGAATGGTATGATTATCTGGAAAGCAGATAAATATATCTGCGATAGAGAGATTTTATAAGAGAAAGGAAGGGTTACAAATGAAAAACGAAAAAACAGTCATTGCAGGTGCCGGTGTGATCATCGGTATCATTGCGGCAGCTCTTGTATTTTTTGGAAATCCGGCAAATATGGGATTCTGTATTGCATGTTTCCTGCGTGATACCTCCGGGGCACTGGGGCTGCATTCGGCAGCAGCGGTACAGTATATCCGTCCGGAAATTATTGGTCTTGTACTGGGATCCTGCATTCTGGCACTGGTAAACAAAGAATTCAAACCAAGAGGAGGAAGCGCACCGGTTACGCGCTTTGTGCTTGGAATGTTTGTCATGATCGGTTGTCTGATGTTCCTTGGCTGTCCATTCCGTATGATTCTTCGCCTTGCCGGCGGTGATCTGAATGCAATTTTCGGATTTGTGGGATTTGCCGCAGGAATTCTTGCGGGAGTATTTTTCCTGAAAAAGGGTTATACACTGAAACGTTCCTACAAAATGCAGAAAACAGAAGGTGCTCTTTTTCCGATCGTGGAAATAGTACTTCTGGTGCTTCTTATTGCAGCGCCTGCATTTATCCATTTTACAGAACCGGATGGAGGCCCCGGCGCCAAACATGCGGCAATTGTGATTTCTCTGGCAGCCGGTCTGATCGTAGGAGCTCTGGCACAGAAGACACGTCTCTGTATGGTGGGCGGTATCCGTGACGCTGTATTGTTCAAAGAATACAAGCTTCTGATCGGCTTTGCAGCAATTTTTGTCAGCGCTCTTGCCGGAAATCTGATTCTGACAGCTGTAACCGGAAACACTTATTTCCATCTTGGATTTGCAGGACAGGCGATTGCCCATACGGATGGTTTATGGAATGCACTGGGAATGATGCTGGCAGGATTCGGATGCGTGCTTCTGGGCGGATGTCCCCTTCGCCAGCTGGTGCTTGCAGGAGAGGGAAATACCGATTCTGCAGTTGCTGTGTTTGGTCTGATCGTGGGCGCTGCTATTGCACATAACTTTGGCCTTGCATCTTCCGCAGATGGTCCGACTGCCAATGGAAAAATTGCAGTTGTGATCGGACTTGTCGCAGTGAGTGTGATCGCAGCAATGAATTCCTGCAAAAATGATTCTACAAGGAGAACTGCATATGAAAACGATTGATGCAAGAGGACTTTCCTGTCCGGAACCTGTGATTATGACAAAAAATGCACTTTCATCCGGTGAGGCAGAATATGAAATACTGGTGGACAATGTGACAGCAAAAGAAAATGTCACACGTTTTGCGGTTCATCAGGGGTATCAGGTAAGCGCAGCAGAACAGGGAGAGGATTATCTCCTGAAACTGAAGAAATGAACGAATATATTGCTACTTTTTATTCACATTTCGGTGCTGTGTGTTTTAAAAGGGCATGCGCTGCCTGCAATGTGCCGGCGGTGATCATGCCGGTTCCCAGAAGTCTCAGCTCTTCCTGCGGGACATGTGTGAAGTTTCAGGCTGGCACAGAACAGGATTTTCCGGAAAAAAATGAGGAAATAGAGCAGATCGTCCGGGTGGATGGCGGACGGTTTGTGCGGATTTATGAAGCAGAAGAATAAAAAATGTACGATAATAAAGAAAGTTTCGGCGAAAGCCAACGTACCCCTGCCGGTAACAATATAATTATTCTGTGTATAAAATTTGACATTTCTGCGAAGAACCTATAGACTAAAGGCAGTAATTATTTTTTTCGCTTATTTATTTGAGAATCATGATTCGGAAAAAGAGCGGATAAGAAAAGAAATAAGGAGCATTGAAACATGGGAGAAAAACTTACGCAGAAAGATGTAGAAAAAATAGAGCAGGAAATTGAACACCGCAAGCTTGTAGTACGCAAGGAAGCCATTGAGGCTGTGAAAGAGGCGCGTGCACAGGGAGATTTGAGTGAGAACTTCGAGTATTATGCAGCCAAAAGACATAAGAACCAGAATGAAAGCCGTATCCGTTATCTGGAGAGAATGCTGAAAACAGCAGACATCGTTGCTGACACCTCAAATGACGGTGAGGTGGGGATGGATGATATTGTTGAAGTGGAATTTGAAGAAGATGGAGAAGTAGAAAAATACAAGCTGGTAACTTCCATTCGCGGAAACTCTCTGGAAAACCGCGTGAGCATTGAGTCACCAATCGGCAAAGCCCTGAAAGGACATAAAGTGGGCGACCGTGTGGAGGTTAAAGTCAACGACAGCTACAGCTATTTCCTTCTGATCCGTTCTATTGATAAAACCGGTTCGGAAGATGAAGAAATCCGTGGCTTCTGATTTTACGGCAAACATAACGATTTGACAATAAAGGCGAAAAAGCACCTGAACAGTGTTTTTTCGCCTTTATTTTACATAGATTTAACAATGAGCTGGGGAGAATTTTACATAATCTTTCTAAAATGAGGTAAATCTCATTAATAGAAAGATGTGTAAAGGAGAAAAATCATGGACTTTTTCAGTATTTTGACCCTGTTTGGCGGACTTGCCATGTTTCTGTATGGAATGCAGGTTATGGGTGACGGACTTGCCAAAGTATCCGGCGGTAAGCTGGAACGAATTCTGGAGAATCTTACTTCCAACCGTATCAAAGCAGTTCTTCTGGGTGCGGCAGTAACTGCAGTGATTCAGTCTTCCTCTGCCACGACTGTTATGGTGGTAGGATTTGTAAACTCCGGAATCATGAAGCTTTCCCAGGCAATCGGTGTTATTATGGGCGCAAACATAGGTACTACCGCGACTTCCTGGATTTTAAGCCTTGCAGGAATTGAAAGCAGCAACTTTTTCCTGCGCCTTCTGAAACCCAGCTCATTTTCTCCGGTCCTTGCGATGATTGGAATAATTTTTCTAATGTTTACAAAGAGCCCGAGAAAAAAAGATATCGGAACGATTCTGGTAGGTTTTGCTGTCCTGATGTTTGGAATGGAATCCATGAGCGGTGCTGTGAAACCACTGGCTGATGTGCCGGAATTCACGAATATTCTGCTGAAATTTTCCAACCCTCTGCTGGGTATGCTGGCGGGCACCATACTGACTGCCGTGATTCAGTCTTCTTCCGCATCTGTCGGTATTCTGCAGGCACTCTGTGTAACCGGTGCGGTGCGGTACAGCGTGGCGCTGCCGATTATTATGGGACAGAATATCGGTACCTGTGTGACCGCACTTCTGTCCTCCATCGGAGCAAACAAAAACGCAAAACGTGCTGCAATGGTGCATTTATATTTTAACCTGATCGGCACGATTGTATTTATGAGCGTGTTCTATTTTGTGAACGGCATGCTTCATTTTAATTTCCTGAATGACACGGTAAATCCGGCACAGATTGCTGTGATCCACAGTGTTTTCAATATAATCGCCACACTCATCTGGCTTCCGTTCTCAGGACTTCTGGAAAAGCTTGCCTGCCTTACCATCCGCGATTCCAGAGAAGATATGGCAGCTTCCCTGGAGGATCAGGAGTTCATGATCCTGGAATCACGTTTCCTGGAAAAACCGGCTTTTGCTGTGGAACAGGGAAGAAATGCAGCAAGACGTATGGCGAAAGAATCTCATCAGTCACTGCGTCTGGCACTGAGCCTGGTGGGAAATTATGAGGAGGAGATGGCGGACCGCGTGGACAAAATGGAGTCCAAAGTTGACCGCTATGAGGACGAGCTGGGGACGTATCTTGTGAAACTGAGCCACAAGGATTTATCTGAAAATGACAGTCACAGTGTGTCTATTATGCTGCACTGCATCGGGGATTTTGAGCGTATCTCCGACCATGCGGTGAATATCATGGAGTCTGCAAGAGAGCTTTATGAAAAGGGCGCAAGCTTTTCTCAGAAAGCTATGGAAGAGCTTGGTGTTCTGTCTCAGGCAGTGGAGGATATCGTACAGCTTACCTACAATGTGTTTGATAAACAGGATGTGAAACTTGCGGAAAAAATCGAACCTCTGGAGGAATTGATCGATGAACTGAGCCAGGAACTGAAGCATCGCCATGTACAGCGTCTTCAGGCCGGGGCATGTACCATAGAAATGGGATTTGTTCTTTCTGATATTACGACAAGCCTGGAACGTATTGCAGATCATTGTTCCAATATCGGCGTGTGCATTACACAGGTTCGTGAAGACCTGTATGATACGCACAGCCATCTGGATGTTGTGAAAAATGCTTCGGATGAATCCTTTTACCGTGAGCTGGAGGAAGTTCGCAGACAGTATGTTCTGCCGTAAACAGACAGATATTCCGTCACAGAAATCACGATAAATGCTTGTGAAAACAGCGGGAAAAAAGTATACTGAGTGAAGCGGAACAAAAAAGCTGATTTCTGCTGAAAAGGAGAGGATATCATGATTTATTGTGTGGAAGATGAGAGAAATATCCGGGAATTACTTGTATATACGCTGGAGACTACAGGATTCAGCGCGAAGGGAATAGACGGTGGCAAAGAACTGTGGGCTTCCCTGAAAAAAGAAACACCGGAACTGATCCTTCTGGATATCATGCTTCCCGGTGAGGACGGTTATGCAATCCTTGAAAAACTGAAAAAAAAGCCATCTACAAGGGAGATTCCTGTTATCATGGTGACAGCAAAAGAAGCGGAATTTGACAAAGTACGCGGTCTGGAAGCCGGGGCTGACGACTATATTACCAAGCCTTTCGGGATGATGGAATTTGTTGCCAGAGTGAAGGCGGTCCTGCGCAGATGCGGGCAGAAAAACAGTGAAGACAGGATGCTCCAGTACAAGGAACTGTGCGTACTGGTTGGCAGACACGAAGTGCGGTATAAAGACGTAAAAATCGATCTTACCCGCAAGGAATTTGAGCTTCTGCAGTATTTGATGGAAAATAAAGGAATTGTCATGACCAGAAATCAGATCCTCTGCCGAATCTGGGGATATGATTTTGACGGTGAGACAAGGACTGTGGATGTACATGTGCGTACCCTGAGGCAAAAACTGGGAGAAGCGGGCAATTATATTGAGACAGTACGCGGTGTGGGATACCGGATAGGAGGATGACATGAAGCAGAAAATCATGAATTACGGCAGTTTTCTGGTGATCCTGTCTGTACTGCTGACGTTTTTTGCTGCCAGTTTTGTCATGTATGATAAATTCAATACCAGCATGAAACAGGGTGTGAGAGCTGAAGCAGAATACATAAGAGCCGGAATCAAAGCCTGCGGGGAAGCCTATCTTACACAGGATGTGGGTGATCTGACTGACACCAGAATTACTCTGGCGGATTCCATGGGAAATGTCCTGTTTGATTCTGTAAAATCCCCATCAAATCTGGAGAATCACAGTAACCGTCCGGAATTTATTCAGGCAAAAGAAGAAGGCAGCGGAGAACTGGTACGATTTTCGAATACGTTTTCCAAACAGACATTTTATTATGCACTGCAGCTGGAAGACGGGAATATCCTGAGAGTGGCAAGAACCACGGACAGTGTTTTTCATACGATGCTGTCAGGTTTTACCCTGCTTGGTTTGCTGATCGTCGTGATACTGATTTTAGCCTTTTTTCTGGTACAGAGACAGACGAAGGAATTGATTGCTCCCATCAATGAACTGGATCTGGAACACCCGCTGAAAAATGTCTGTTATGAAGAATTGCGGCCTCTTCTGGTTCGTGTGGATCAGCAGAATAAACAGATCATTCAGCAGGTGGAGGAACTGAAAGAAGCAGAAGCGATGCGAAGGGAGTTTTCGGCCAATGTCTCCCATGAATTAAAAACGCCTCTGATGTCGATTTCGGGATATGCAGAACTAATGATGAACGGTATGGTTCCTCCGGACAAGACAGCGGATTTTTCCGGCAGGATTTTTCAGGAAGCCAGTCGTCTGAGTTCACTGGTAGCGGATATTATACAGCTTTCCAGACTGGATGAGAGAAATACGGAGATGGAATTTGAACCTGTAGATCTTTATGAACTGGCGGAGAATGTGGCAGTACATCTCAGGCCTGCAGCAGAGAAGAAACAGATCACGGTGACTCTTGAAGGAGACACGGAGCTGGTAAGCGGCGTGCGTCAGGTACTCTATGAGATGATCTACAATGTGGCGGATAATGCAGTGCGGTATACCGGCGAGGGAGGAACGGTAAAGATATCTGTCGGCAAAAAGAGAGGACATGTATGCTGTCGTGTGGAAGATAATGGAATCGGTATTCCCGTGAATGAACAGAAGCGTGTATTTGAGCGGTTTTACAGGGTGGATAAAAGTCATTCCCGCCAGACTGGAGGAACAGGGCTTGGTCTTTCCATTGTGAAGCACGGTGCGGCTCTTCACCATGCAGATTTAAACCTGATCAGCGAACCGGGACGGGGAACGATTATGGAAATGATTTTCTGAAAAAGCAAAAACGCAGATGCTTCGTAAACAGCATCTGCGTTTTGTTATGTGTTAATACGGCTGCATTTTATTTGTCTGAGGTGTACGGAGGGTCAGCCGGAAAGCCTCCGGAAGCTTTCTGCATCCCCCGCGGCAGGGCATCTTTGGAGTTTTTCCAGTCGGCATCTTTGTAGCGGTAGTCAAATTTATCGCAGAACCAGTCAAGATCCTCATAAAGACGCTGCATATTCGTCTGCATCAGAGGGAAAAGCTCATCATAAAACTGCTTTTTTTCTTTGTCAGAAAGAACTCTGTCTGCCTCATCGGCAAGCTCTCCGAAATGAGGAATGCAGAATCCTTTACAATTCCGGAAGAGTTCCTGAAATTCAGGGTTCTTGCGGTACATGTCAAAAAAGGTATCAAGATATCGCTGATAAGTTTTTTTGTAAAAGTCGCAGATATAGCATTTCTCTTTTGTGGAAGCCGCCCAGGCGCCGATGGAAGTGCGGGCGGTATTCTCCGTGTTTTTTGACTTTTTAAGGCGTCCCATGAGAGATGCACGGGAAGGGGCAAACATTTTGATCTGTTCGTCAAGTTCCTGGTTCAGTTTTTTGAAATGGGTCTTAAGGATCAGGCCGGTACCGAGACGATTTCCATAATCATACAGCTTCTTAAAGTGTGTGCGGCAAAATCCCATGGCGTCAGTTTCTGCCCGGACATCGTCTTCCATGTAAGAAGCGCCCGGACCAAGGACGAAGTCCAGAGTGTGTTCCTCCAGTGTGCGCTCTACATAACAGAATGGACATTCCCCGTCTGCCCGGAATGCATCCATCAGGGGAATGGTATACAGTTTTTCTTTCATTTACAAAACCCTCCAAATCAGTGAATTGCTGTGTTTTACATTATTATCCTGCTAATAGAATAACACAAAGCGCCAAAAAAAGATAGTGCGCAGAAAGGGGGTACGTGCTATAATAATTACGGCAGAAAACAGACCATCGGAAGCTGCGGCACAATACTTCTGTCAGATAAAGAAAAGGAGAGATATAATGGTACAATCCATACTATGCGGAATTCTCGGGATACTTTTTCTGATTGGTGCATTCAGACAGTATCGCTGCCGCGGAGGAATATGGTCTGCTGAATATATTGCAGCATCTCCAAAAGAAAAAAAGAAAATGAGAACCCGCCGGACATATTATCTGTCTGCAACGGCCTGCCTTTTGACAGGACTTTCTTTTGCTCTTCTTGCAGTTTATACGCTGACAGAGATAGAAGGTTTTGCATACGCGGTATGTGTCCTGGTATTCCTTCTGTTTTTTGTGCTTGTTCTGGGCGGAATCAGTATGGTCAGAAAGGGCATGATCTATGGAACGGACCGGGCTGTCCGCCGCCGCAGACTGGAAGAAGAATTTGAAGAAAATGCTGCAGTCAGCTCCAAAAACAAAAATCAAAGAAAATCAGGAGAAACAAAATGGGAATCGTACAGGTAAGAGAATATTTCAGAAAATACAGTTTAGAGGACAGAATCATGGAATTTGAGGAATCTTCCGCCACTGTAGAACTGGCGGCTCATGCAGCCGGCTGCGAACCTGCGCGCATAGCCAAGACGCTTTCTTTCAAGGTGGAAGATAAGCCGGTATTAATTGTGGCTGCCGGAGATGCCAAAGTAGATAATGGTAAGTATAAAGCATTTTTCCACACAAAGGCAAAGATGCTTACGAAAGAAGAGGCAGTAGAACTCATCGGTCATGCTGTCGGTGGTGTCTGCCCCTTTGCCGTAAAAGACGGGGTGTCTGTCTATCTGGATGTATCCATGAAGCGCTTTGAGACTGTATTTCCTGCAGCAGGAAGCAGCAACAGTGCTATTGAGCTGAACATGGAAGAACTGGAAAAATATTCCGGAAGTCTTGGATGGATCGATGTGTGCAAGAACTGGGAATAAATGTGTCTGCAGACAGTAATCAGTATTTACACACAACGTGTCATTCTTTCCATTCGGATAATGCTTTGATGGAAGAGGCGTATTCTGAGGGCGTCATCCCGGAAATCTTCTTAAACTGACGGGAAAAATAATGGATGGAAGAGTAACCCAGAAAATCAGAAATCTGGGTAAAGTTCATCTGATTTTCCCGTATGAGCTGTTTGGCAAATTCTATTTTCATTTTTGAGAAAAATTCAATAACGCCGCACTGCTGGTATTCCCGGAACAGCTTTTGAAGCTGAGAACGCCCGATCAGATTATCATGGCAGATGTCTTCGATGGACACATATTCACGGATATGCTCTTCCAGATAAAATACAATTTTGTTATAAGTTTCAGAATGGCTTTTGAGATTGCCGAAGCTGTTTACCGGGATGGTGAGCTGTGGAAGGGTGTTCCTGCGTATCATACTGATCAGTAACTGTTCCAGAAAACTCATTACAAGCTGCTGGGAGCCGAACAGGCAGTCGGAACGCTTTTCCATTTTTTTCAGATAGGGATCATCAAGGGGGGAGTCAATACAGCGTCTTGCCTCCGCGATGAGCATTCCCATCAGGCTGCGTTCCGTATCAGAAAGAGTAAGAATTTTATTCTCGAAAAAACTCATAGCCGGTGAATCACAGCCAAAAGAAACCACCACGATATTCGGGGCGGTTTTGCCGGTTGCGTTAAGGGTATGAAATTCATTGGGCTTATGAAAAATTACCTGGCCGCGGCTTAAGATATGTATTTCATTGTCCGTCTGCACCTGCGCTTCGCCTTTGTCTACGCATTGGAATTCCCAGAAATCGTGCTGTTCTCCCGCAAAATGAAAATCATTTCTGTATTCAAAATAGTGAATGGAATATATTTTATGAATATCGATGGATTTCTCCAGGTATATGCTTTCGTAGGGCATTTCGTATTTCCTCGCAAAAAATCTGAATAATCAACGTTAATTTTTATTATAGCTCAAAAATTAGAAAAACACCAGCGTAATGTGAAACAGAACAAGTGTCAAAATTTGTACATTTATACAAAAGGAGTGAACGATTGTGTAAATACTAAATGTACAAAAATGCTAGAATGAAAATATGAAAAGGAGGGAACGGTTATCATGAAAAAACCAGTATTAGTAGTGATGGCGGCAGGTATGGGAAGCCGTTATGGAGGACTTAAGCAGATCGACCCGATTGACAGAGAAGGACATATTATTATGGATTTCTCCATTTATGATGCAGTGAAAGCCGGATTTGAAAAAGTCGTTTTTATCATTAAAAAGGAAAATGAGGCAGATTTCAGGGAGGCTATCGGCAATCGTCTGAGCAGACAGATTGAGGTTGCCTATGTATTCCAGGATCTTCATAATCTTCCTGAGGGATATGAGGTTCCGGAAGGACGTGTGAAACCATGGGGTACAGGACATGCGGTACTCAGCTGTATTGATGAGATTGACGGATCTTTTGCTGTTATCAACGCTGATGATTACTATGGAAGTCATGCATTTAAGATGGCATATGATTTCCTGTCGCAGAATGAGGACGAAGATAATTGTTATAAATATATGATGGTCGGCTACAAACTGGAAAATACATTGACAGATAACGGTCATGTAGCCCGGGGTGTATGTGTGACAGATGAAGACGGACATCTTGTAAAGATCAATGAGCGCACCCATATTGAGAAGCGTGACGGAAAAGCAGAGTACACCGAAGATGACGGAGCAACATGGGTGGAAATTCCGGAAGGAAGCACAGTTTCCATGAATATGTGGGGATTTTCTGCAAGTATCCTGAAAGAACTGAAAGATCGTTTTGCTGCATTCCTGGATGAAAATCTTGAGAAAAATCCTCTGAAGTGCGAATATTTCCTGCCGTTTGTGGTAGATGAACTTCTTGGCGAAAAGAAAGCAACAGTAAAAGTTCTGAAATCCATGGACAAATGGTATGGAGTGACTTACAAAGAAGATAAGCCTGTGGTTGTCAGCGCCATCCAGAAACTGAAAGATGACGGGCTGTATCCGCAGAAATTGTGGGAGGAAAAATAAGAGATGAATGACACAGTCATACAGGAAGTCATTAGCCAGTTTAATTTTGCGGGGACTCGGGAAGAATGTATCCCATACGGGAACGGACATATCAATGACACCTATCTTCTGACATTCCGTACAGAAGAAGGCATCAGACGATTTATTCTTCAGAAAATGAATAAAAATATTTTTACAAAACCTGTGGAACTGATGGAAAATGTCAGCGGTGTTACATCATGGCTGAAAAAGAAAATTCAGGAAAACGGCGGTGATGAAACCAGAGAAACGCTGAATCTGGTAGCGTCAAAGGACGGAAAGCCATATTATGTGGATTCTGTGGGTGATTACTGGAGAGTTTATTTTTTTATAGAAAACGCCACCTGTTTTGATGTGGTAGAGAATGAGAATGACTTTTATCAGAGTGCAGTTGCTTTTGGACATTTTCAGGGGCTTCTGGCAGATTATCCTGCAGAAACGCTTCATGAGACAATCGTGAATTTCCATAATACGGTGGATCGTTTTGAGAAATTTCAGGCAGCATTGAAAGCGGATGCCTTCGGCAGAGCCGCAGAAGTACAGGAGGAGATTAAATTTGTACTGGATCGTGAAAAGCTGACGCATACCCTGTGCGATCTTCAGAACAGCGGCAGACTTCCTCTTCGCGTGACTCATAATGATACAAAACTGAATAACATTATGATTGATAATGCTACAGGTAAGGCTATCTGCGTAATCGATCTGGATACGGTTATGCCCGGACTTTCTGTTAACGATTTCGGTGATTCCATTCGATTTGGCGCAAGTACTGCCCAGGAGGACGAAAGAGATCTCTCTAAAGTATCCTGCGACCTGCATCTTTACGAAGTTTATGTAAAAGGTTTTATTGAAGGCTGCAATGGAGCACTGACAGATCTGGAGCTTGATATGCTTCCTATGGGTGCCGTGCTGATGACTTTTGAGTGTGGAATGCGTTTTCTGACAGATTATCTGGAGGGAGACCATTACTTCAAAATTCACAGAGAAGGACAGAATCTGGACCGTGCCAGGACACAGTTCAAACTGGTGAAGGATATGGAAGAGAAGATGTCTCAGATGAAATCTATTGTTGAGAAATATAAAAACTGATCATACAGAATTCCAGTATTTGTTTGGCTGGTATTATCCGTGAAGATACCGGGCAAATAGGAATGGTAATAAATGAAAGCTGCTGTAAAATGAACCGGTTTCGGACGGAATGGTGTCATTTACAGCAGCTTTTTATATTTGGTATATTTGCGTGTGCAGTAATATCTGTTTACTGATATTTTCTCTCTTTTTCAAACCTGGGTTCGCAGGTTAACTCAATACCCAGCTTGCGGAATTCCAGAATGTCCACGGAAGACAGCATAACAGAGGTATGAGCCTGGCAGCCTTTCAGCCTGGGAAGCTGTTCCAGAGCCAGTCTGGCTTCCCGATTGCTTGCTGCGCTGACAGAAAGAGCAATCAGGGTTTCGTCAGAATGCAGGCGCGGATTCTTGCTGCCAAGGTACTGAATCTTCAGTTCCTGAATGGGACGAATGGCATCCGGAGAGATAACATGGTGTTCATGCGGGATTCCGGCAAGTTCCTTCAGTGCATTGAGAAGCAGAGCAGAGGATGCACCGAGAAGCTCAGAAGTTTTGCCGTATACAATACTTCCATCTGGCATTTCCAGAGCGGCAGCCGGAGCACTTGTTTCTTCTGCTTTGGAGAGGCAGGCGGGAACTACTCTGCGGTCTTCCACGGATGCGTGGGCCTGTTTCAGAAGAAGTTCGATTTTGTAAGCTTCTTCTTCTGTGCCGGTGCCCGATACAAGTGCATTCATACTTTTATAGTATCTGCGGATGATTTCCTGACGGGAAGCTTCCTTGCAGGCTTCATCATCTACAATACAGTTGCCGGCCATATTGACTCCCATATCTGTCGGGGATTTGTACGGGCATTCACCGATGATTTTTTCAAACATTGCCTGAAGGACCGGAAAAATCTCCACATCACGGTTGTAATTTACGGTGGTTACTCCGTAAGCTTCCAGATGGAAGGGGTCGATCATGTTCACATCATTTAAATCTGCAGTAGCAGCTTCATAAGCGAGGTTGACCGGATGCTTCAGAGGGATGTTCCAGATTGGGAAGGTCTCGAATTTGGCATATCCTGCGCTGATTCCACGTTTGTATTCATGGTAAAGCTGGGAAAGACAGGTGGCCATCTTGCCGCTTCCGGGTCCGGGAGCCGTAATGACTACCAGCGGTCTGGAGGTCTCGATATATTCATTCCTTCCGTAGCCTTCGTCGCTGACGATCAGAGATGTATTGCTGGGATAGCCCGGAATGGAGTAGTGGAGATAAACGCGGATGCCCATCTTTTCCAGACGGTTTTTGAACAGATCGGCACTCTCCTGGCCTGCATAGCGGGTGATGCACACACTGCCTACGTAAAGTCCGCGCTCCGTGAACTCGTCGATCAGACGGAGAACATCCATGTCATAAGTGATGCCAAGGTCGCTGCGCATTTTATTTTTGTCAATGTCAGCAGCACTGATCACGATTACAATTTCTGCCTGGTCACTGAGCTGCATGAGCATTCGCAGCTTGCTGTCGGGTTCAAATCCGGGGAGCACTCTGGATGCATGAAAATCATCAAATAATTTGCCACCGAATTCCAGGTAGAGCTTGTTGCCAAACTGACTGATACGTTCTCTGATGTGCTGAGACTGCATTTTAAGATATTTTTCATTATCAAATCCTATTTTCATTTGTCATTGATCCTTTCCCTCATCATTGATCATAAGCTGTTTGAGAACATTTTACATACTATTTTCTTAGTATACTACAAAAACAGAAGTTATGGTATTGTTTTTTTTAGATGGCGGTTGATTTATATGCAAAATCTCATTATAATAAGAAATAGTTATGCGCGAAATTCGTGCTGCATTTCCGTAGTATTGCGGAAATGGATAACAAGAGGAGGAAAAGAATGGATAATCATATGGACAACCAACCAGGTGGAAGACGTCCTGACAATCAGAATCCCAATAACAAACAGGGGCCAAATAAAAATCACCAGTCGATTCTTGCATTTCTGATCTGTCTTCTGGTTACGCTGGTCTGCCTAAGCCTGTTTACCAACATGCTGAAGGATAGTTCCAGTGAGATTACTTATGATAAGTTTATCGAAATGGTGGATAAGGATCAGATCAAAGAAGTTACACTGCAGTCCGGTACACTGACAATTGTGCCGAGAACGCAGTATTCTGCTTATCCGGAAATGACATATTATACCAATCAGATGGAAGATGAATCAGCGCTGACACAGCGTCTGGAAGGCAAGGATATTGTTTTTAAATATGAGCAGCCGGATGCGATGGGAGAATTCCTTGCGATGATGGTAAGCATCCTGCTTCCTACGATATTGCTTTTTGCCATGCTGATGTTCCTGATGCGGCGGATGAATAAAGGCGGAGGAATGATGGGTGTGGGCAAGAGCCGTGCCAAAGCCTATATTCAGAAAGAAACCGGAATTACATTTAAGGATGTAGCAGGTCAGGATGAGGCAAAGGAGTCTCTGCAGGAAGTCGTGGATTTTCTTCATAATCCGGGCAAATACACCACCATCGGAGCCAAACTTCCTAAAGGCGCACTTCTTGTGGGACCTCCCGGAACAGGTAAGACTCTTCTTGCCAAGGCAGTAGCAGGAGAGGCTCATGTGCCGTTCTTTTCCCTGTCCGGTTCGGAATTTGTGGAAATGTTTGTAGGTGTGGGTGCTTCCAGGGTAAGAGATCTTTTTGAGGAAGCCAAAAAGAACGCACCATGTATTGTATTTATTGATGAGATTGATGCTATCGGCAAAAGCCGTGATTCCCGTTACGGCGGAGGCAACGATGAGCGTGAACAGACGTTGAATCAGCTTTTGGCGGAAATGGATGGATTTGATACTTCCAAAGGACTTTTGATTCTTGCAGCGACCAACCGTCCGGAAGTTCTTGACCCGGCGCTTCTGCGTCCGGGACGTTTTGACCGTCGTGTTATTGTAGACCGTCCGGATCTGAAAGGCCGTGTGGATATACTGAAAGTTCACGCCAAGAATGTACTCCTGGATGAGACTGTGGATTTCGATGCGATTGCACTTGCAACTTCAGGTGCAGTCGGATCGGATCTTGCAAATATGATCAATGAGGCTGCCATCCTCGCAGTAAAAAACGGCAGAAAAGCCGTATCACAGAAAGATCTTCTGGAATCTGTCGAGGTAGTACTTGTTGGTAAGGAGAAGAAGGACCGCATCTTAAGCACACAGGAACGTAAGATTGTTTCTTATCATGAAGTGGGTCATGCTCTTGTCAGTGCTCTTCAGAAAGACTCGGAACCTGTCCAGAAGATTACGATTGTTCCCCGTACCATGGGAGCTCTTGGTTATGTCATGCATGTACCGGAGGAAGAGAAATACCTGAATACCAAGAAGGAACTGGAAGCAATGCTGGTTGGCTATCTGGGAGGAAGAGCCGCCGAGGAAATTGTTTTTGACACTGTGACTACAGGAGCTGCCAATGATATTGAGCAGGCCACAAAAGTTGCCCGCGCCATGATCACTCAGTATGGTATGTCTGATAAGTTCGGTCTGATGGGGCTTGCTACGCAGGAGGATCAGTATCTCAGCGGACGTGCAGTGCTTAACTGCGGTGATGATACAGCCACAGAAGTGGATCATGAAGTAATGAAACTTCTGCATACTTCTTATGAGGAGGCGAAGACTCTTCTGTCCGCTCATCGCACTTCGCTTGATAAGATTTCTGAATATCTGATTAAGAAAGAAACCATTACCGGTAAAGAATTCATGAAAATTTTCCGGGCCGTGGAACAGGGCAGGGATGTTCCGGAAAATCTGGATGAGCTGCCGGATGAGCCTGTTTCGGATCATGAGGAGACGGAAGCAGAGCAGGAAGTTCATAATACTGATCAATAAGAAAATCAGCCCCGGAGCAGATACTCCGGGGTGTGTTTTACCCATTCGGGTACAATGAATAATAAATAATCAGCTGTACGAAAGGAGTGCTGTCATGTTCAATATTGAAGAAGAACTAAAGAAGCTTCCTGCCAAGCCCGGTGTTTACATCATGCATGATGAAGCGGATGAGATCATCTATGTGGGAAAAGCCATCAGCCTGAAAAACAGGGTGCGTCAGTATTTTCAGTCCAGCCGTAACAAAGGACCGAAAATTGAGCAGATGGTCACGCATATTTCCCGTTTTGAATACATTATCACCGATTCCGAACTGGAAGCCCTGGTCCTTGAATGCAATCTGATCAAGGAACACCGTCCGAAATACAATACCATGCTCAAAGATGACAAGAGTTATCCCTTCATTAAGGTAACTGTTCAGGAAGCATTTCCCCGTGTTCTGTTCGCAAGAAGGATGAAAAAGGACAAAAACCGTTATTTTGGCCCTTATACCAGTGCCGGAGCAATAAAAGATGTGATAGAACTTGTGCGGAAACTGTATCAGGTGCGTTCCTGCAGCCGTGTTCTCCCAAGAGATACGGGGAAAGACAGACCATGTCTGTACTATCATATGAAACAGTGTACAGCCCCGTGTCAGGGCAATATCACACAGGAAGAATACAAAAAAAATATTCAGAATGTGATCCGGTTTCTCAATGGCGATGTAAAGGAGACCATTGACCAGCTGACAGAGAAGATGCAGCAAGCTTCCGATGACATGCGGTTTGAGGAGGCAATCGAATACAGGAATCTGATCCAGAGTATCCGGAAGATCGGAGAACGCCAGAAAATCACAGGTTATGGAGAAGATGACCGGGATATCATTGCAGTCGCTATGGATGAGAGTCAGGATCTTCGTGAGCAGGATGCTGTTGTTCAGGTTTTCTTTGTGCGTGACGGCAAGCTCATCGGCCGTGACCACTTTTATCTGCGTGTAGCCCGTGGTGACACGAAGGCACAGGTGCTGTCCAGTTTCCTGAAGCAGTTTTATGCGGGAACACCTTTTATTCCCCGGGAAATTATGCTTCAGAAAGAAATAGAGGATGCGGAAATCATTGAAGAGTGGCTGACTTCCCGGAGAAAGCAGAAAGTCTACATTCGTGTTCCGAAAAAAGGAACCAAGGAAAAACTTGTGGAACTTGCGGAAGAAAATGCCAAAATGGTTCTGAGTAAAGACCGGGAGAGAATCCGGAGAGAAGAAGGACGGACGATTGGTGCAGTAAAAGAAGTGGAAGAGTGGCTGGGACTTAAAAATCTTGAACGTATGGAAGCTTACGATATTTCCAATATCAGCGGATTTGAATCTGTCGGTTCTATGGTCGTATATGAAAAAGGCAGGCCAAAACGCAGTGATTACCGTAAATTCAAGATTAAGTGGGTACAGGGACCAAATGATTATGCAAGTATGGAGGAGGTGCTGACCAGACGCTTTACCCATGAGAGCAATGGTGAATTTGACAGCTTTGCCAAAATGCCGGATCTGATTCTTATGGATGGCGGCAAAGGCCAGGTTCACATTGCACTGCAGGTTCTGGAAAAACTGGGAATTTCTATTCCTGTCTGCGGTATGGTAAAAGATGATCATCACCGCACCAGAGGCGTGTATTTTAATGATCAGGAAATCCCCATTGATACTTCCGGCGAAGGTTTCCGGCTTATCACCAGGATTCAGGATGAAGCTCATCGTTTTGCCATAGAATATCATCGTTCGCTCCGAAGCAAAGAACAGGTACATTCGCTTCTGGATGACATTCCGGGTATTGGCGACACCAGACGCAAAGCGCTTATGCGTCGTTTTAAATCTCTGGAAAATATCAGGGATGCATCACTGGAGGAGCTTGCCGGGACAGAATCCATGAATGCAGCGAGCGCCCGCCAGGTTTATGATTTCTTTCATACTGTCAGAGAACAAACAGAATGAATAAGCGTTTTGCTGAACTCTGGAAACAAAGATGGCTGTTCATAAAATCATCCGCATTCATTGCAGTTTGGGATTGGATTTGGTATAATAAAAATAACTGCTCAACAGGAAATATCATATTGAGCATACTGATAAAGGAGACAAGCATATGAAGGGTGTAGAATTGACCAAAATGATGCAGGAGCTGGACCTTACTAATCTGACTCCTGAAATTGACTTGAGCGGAATGCGCGTCATGACTGCAGAAATCAACCGTCCTGCATTACAGCTTACCGGTTATCTGGAACATTTTGCGAATGAGCGTGTACAGATCATTGGTTATGTAGAATTTACTTATCTGATGCAGCTCAGTGAAGAAGAGCGCACATTTAAGTATGAGCGTTTTATTTCCAGTAAAATTCCCTGTGTTATCTTCAGCACAATGACAAGACCTTCTCAGGGGATGATTGATCTGGCTCTGAAATATAATGTACCGACATTCGCCACAGACAGAACCACATCCAGTTTTATGGCTGAGATCATTCGCTGGCTTGGTGTTCAGCTGGCTCCATGTATTTCCATCCATGGTGTTCTGGTGGATGTTTATGGTGAGGGTGTTCTGATTACCGGCGAGAGCGGAATCGGCAAGAGTGAGGCGGCACTGGAACTGATCAAACGCGGTCATCGTCTCGTAAGCGATGATGTTGTGGAACTTCGCAAGGTAAGTGATGTAACGCTTGTGGGCTCTGCTCCTGACATTACCCGTCACTTTATTGAACTGCGCGGTATTGGTATCATTGATGTGAAGACCCTGTTCGGTGTGGAAAGTGTGAAGGATACTCAGTCTGTTGACCTGGTCATCAAACTGGAAGAATGGGATCGTGATAAGGAATATGATCGTCTCGGCCTTCATGAAGAATATACAGAATATCTGGGCAACAAGATTGTGTGCCATTCCCTTCCGATCCGTCCGGGAAGGAATCTGGCTATCATTGTAGAATCTGCGGCTGTCAATCACAGACAGAAGAAGATGGGCTACAATGCAGCAGAGGAGCTTTATAAACGTGTACAGGCGAACATTGCCAGAAAACGTGAAGAGTAAATATAAACAGAAAGGACAACGAAAAGATGAAAACGTATTGTTTTGGAATCGATGTAGGAGGAACAACCGTTAAATGCGGTCTGTTCCGCACAGAAGGAACTCTGGTGGAGAAATGGGAAATTCCTACCAGAACAGAGGATTGCGGCAAGGCGATCCTTCCGGATGTGGCAGAAACAATCCAGGCAAAAATGGAAGAGCGCGGTATTGATAAAAATGATGTGGAAGGTGTAGGAATTGGTATTCCCGGACCGATCAATGAAAATGGTGAGGCTTTCTGCGCTGTAAACCTTTACTGGGGATTTACTCCTGTTGCGAAACAGCTCAGTGAACTCACCGGGTTAAAGGCAAAAGCAGGCAATGACGCCAATGTGGCTGCACTTGGCGAAGCCTGGAAAGGTGCTGCAGAAGGAGCGAAGGACGTTGTGCTGGTTACTCTTGGAACCGGAGTAGGCGGCGGAATTATTGTGAATGGTAGAATTGTGTCCGGTCATCATGGTGCCGGCGGAGAAGTCGGACATGCTGCTATGGATCATTCAGAGACAGAAGCCTGCAACTGCGGCAATAAAGGATGCCTGGAACAGGTAGCTTCTGCAACCGGTATTGTCCGTGTGGCACAGAAAGAACTGGCGGCATCCAACGATGCCAGTGTTCTGCGGGGAAGAGAACACCTGTCAGCAAAGAATGTTCTGGATGCTTTTAAAGCGGGTGATGCATTAGCTGTTCGTGTCATGGAAAAGGTTGGCGATGAGCTGGGCGGAGCTCTGGCAATCTTCTCCTGTGTAGTGGATCCGGAAACCATCGTTGTCGGCGGCGGTGTTTCCAGAGCAGGACAGCCTCTGATTGACTGTATTCAGAAATACTATAGGAAGTATGCGTTCTCTCAGTGCAAAGATACTCCTATAGTCATTGCAAAACTTGGTAATGATGCCGGTATTTATGGTTCTGCACGTATGGTGCTTCAGGACGAATAAATGACAGGCTGAATAAAGAAGAATAAGATTACTCAGATACATAAGAAAAGGATGCTTCATTTCGGGAAGCATCCTTTTTTGCGGGAATCTTCTGTTTTGATAAAGATTTTTAGTAGTAGTAATAATATTGTCCGGTTTCTTCGTCCCATTCCCCGGCTTCTTCGTTCCAGTCGGTTTCACCGCCGCCGTCTTCGCTATAGTCATCGTCTTCACTATAGTCGGTTTCACCGTCGCCTTCCTCAGCTATTTCGTCAGGATTTTCTCCCTCCGGTGTCGGTGTCGGCTCCAGGGTTTCTTCATCATAATTGTATTCTTCCACTTCGTAGAAGTGCTGATCACAGTATTCAGAAGGTTCTGTTCCGATTTCGAAGTATTCAGTAGTAACTGAACAGCCATCCCTCGGAAGAAGACCTGTTTCTTCACAGATACTGACGCTCTCAACACTTGCAGGCTGCGGGAATTCCATATATTCCAGTCCCTCATGAATACGGGTCATGACTCTTCTCCATAGATTTTTATGGAAATCACGGGCATAGTCCGGAAGCTTTTCGTTGTCATCGTACCCTGACCACACAGCGCATGTATAGTATGGAGTGTATCCTACGAACCAGAGGTCGTTGTAGTCCTCTGTAGTACCGGTCTTGCCGGCTACAGGCATATAATCAAGCTGGCATGCAGTACCTGTACCGTATTTTACAACATCCTCCATAGCATTTGTAAGGAGCCATGCAGTTGATTCTTTGAGCACAGAGCGTTCAGCAGCGGTGTTTTCAATCAGCACATTGCCGTTGTGATCAAGAATCTTGGTGTAATAAATCGGTTTGATATAATTTCCGCCATTGGCAATGGAAGCATATGCTGCGCAAAGCTCCACATTCGTAACACCGTGAGTGATGCCGCCAAGAGCAGTAGAAAGATTTGCATCACTCCATATATTGCCCTGGGAATCGCGGTCTGCTTCTGTTCCGTGAGCCAGTGTGGTAAATCCAAAGTTGTCCAGATAGTCAAGACCAAATTCAGGGGTTACCTGTTCCAGACATTTGACGGCAACAACGTTGATGGAGTTCTGGATCGCTTTACGGATCGTTGTGGTTCCCCCATAAGTACGGGATGCATTGTTAACCGGTGCACCGTTTGGATAAAAGTATTCCTCATCCTCAAAGGTGGTAGCCAGTGTCATACCCTTGTCGTTCAAAGCCGGTGCATAAGTGGAAAGGATCTTGAAGGTGGAACCGGGCTGACGTGTTGAGTCTGTGGCACGATTCAGCGTAAGGCTGGCTGTCTTCTCACCCCGGCCTCCTACAATGGCTTTTACATAGCCTGTGTACTGATCAATTACGCTCATGGAGGACTGAGGCTGCGGCGCAAAGCTGATGTTCTCTGCCACAACAGTGCCGCCATTCGCGAGAATGTTCTCTTTATACCGGTCTACATAGGCCTGCCCTTCTTCCGGAGAATCGAACAGCAGATCAAATCCGGGATCTTCATTCTGGAAATAAAGAGTCATCATTTCTTTGCTGTAGTTGACTTCATTGCCGTCAGCATCCGTAACAGTCAGTGCATAGTCAAGAAGATACTGTACAGTACTCGGATAGTTCTCCGGATTGGCATATTCTTCGTCAAGAATACTCTGGATATAGGGATCCTGAGTGGTATAAATCTTCAGACCGCCGCTGTAGAGCATGTTGCGGGCCTGTGTCTTTGTATAACCTTTGATATTCATCAGGTCATTGATAACCTGATCGATAAGTTCGTCTTCAAAGTAGGAATATACCTGTTTGCGCTCACTGGAAGTTGCTTCCTGAGCTGCACTGATGCGGGTATAGACATCATCATTCAGAGTTTCGTCATATTCTGCCTGTGTGATGTACCCCTGATCCAGCATATGATCCAGGACTTCTTTTCTTCTTTTGGCATTGTCTTTGGGATTGTCGATCGGATTGTACCGGCTGGGGTTCTGGGTGATTCCTGCCAGTGTGGCGCATTCCGAAAGGTTGAGATCCCACACATCCTTATTGAAGTACTGACGTGCAGCAGCCTGGACACCGTACGATCCGGCACCAAGGTTGATGGTGTTCAGGTAATTTTCAAGGATGACATTTTTGTCATTGATTTTTTCTTCAATCTGGATTGCAAGGTACTGCTCCTGAATCTTACGGGTAAAACGTTCCAGCCAGGTGGATTCCTCCGTCCAGTTGGTAAATACATTATTCTTCAGAAGCTGCTGCGTAATGGTACTTGCACCTTCAGAGAGACCGCCGGAACTGATATTCCGGACAAACGCACGAAGGATACCTTTGACATCGATACCATTATGTTCATAAAATCGCTCGTCCTCAATGGCAACAACCGCATGCTGCAGAGCTTCCGGAATCTGTTCAATGGATACCGGAAGACGGTTGGAATCAGGCGCCGCCAGCTTGCGGATCTGATTGCCCTGGTCATCATACAGGAAGGTCGCGTAACCTAGAGGCATAATGTCCACATCGTCCACATCCGGTGCATTGTCAATGACGCCCTTGAATGCGCCGAGGCCGAGACATGCGACAACTACACATAATGTGATCAGGGATATGAATAAAACTCTGATAAACGAAACATGTGCCCGCTTTCCCATCATGGATGAACTGGAAATGAGGGCGTTCCGTTTCTTTGAGATCGCTTTTTTTCCGTAATTCATGATATTCCTCCTTTATAATCCGTTTCATTATAACAAATATAAATAAGTAAATAAAGTGGAAAATAAAAACTTCACATTTTCTTCTGAAATATTCTATGATTGACAGAAATGATGGGGAAAATGTACAATAACTTAATCACAGAATGATCTCCTGTGGTGATGCAGGAGATACTGTTATTATAAACATGAAATACGAAGAATTGTAATCTTAAGATACCGGAGGCGGGAACTTATGCTGGAGAGCTATAAGACTTTACTGGAAGGCGGTACCGGAGAAATTGTGGAGAAAAAATCCAGATTTGTCGCGACTGTCCGTCTTGTTGAATCGGAAGAAGAGGCGTTGGCATTTATTGAAGAAATGAAGAAGAAATACTGGGATGCACGTCACAACTGTTATGTTTATTCCGTTGGTATGAACCGGGAATATACCAGATGCAGCGATGACGGAGAACCATCAGGAACAGCCGGAAGACCAATGCTGGATGTGATCCTGGGAGAAGATATCTATAATGTGGCGGTTGTGGTGACCCGTTATTTCGGAGGTATCCTTCTGGGAACCGGCGGACTGGTACGGGCTTATTCAAAAGCAGTGCAGGAAGGGCTCGCCGGCAGCAGGATCATTGAGAAAAAATATGGGATTTCGCTGGAAGTTACCACGGATTATACAGGAATCGGCAAGATCCAGTATATAGCGGGCGAGAGGAAACTCCCGGTTCTGGATACAGAATACACAGATAAAGTTGTGATGAAGCTTCTCGTACCTGCCGGTGAAGCGGATTCTGTCCAGAAAGCCATCACGGAAGGCACCAGCGGCCGTGCACGCATGCGCAAAGATAAAGATCTGTATTTTGCGGTCCTTGATGGAGAAGTACACATATTCGATAAGTAAAAAAGGTGCCTTCCAAAGAGGGCACCCTTACTTTTCTTTTGTTTTATTCTGATTAAGAAATGGAATGAAGATCCGGGATCAGCATTTCTCCGGTTCCGGATATTCAACACCAAATGTTTCTACTGTGACGGATTTCATTTTCTGTTCATCAAGCGGTTTGTCTCTGTAATCCGTATCTTCTTCTGCAATGCGGTCTACGACATCCATTCCTTCGATCACTTTGCCGAATGCGGCGTAGCTCCCGTCAAGATGCGGAGCAGCTTTGTGCATGATAAAGAACTGGCTTCCCGCGGAATTGGGATTCATGGCTCTTGCCATGGAAAGCACGCCTGGAGTATGTTTCAGATCATTTTTAAATCTGTTCTGGGAAAACTCCCCTTTGATGGAATATCCCGGGCCGCCCATACCTGTTCCGTCCGGACATCCTCCCTGGATCATGAAACCATTGATCACACGATGGAAAATCAGTCCGTCATAAAATCCCTTTTTCACAAGGCTGATAAAGTTATTAACCGTATTCGGGGCAATTTCCGGATAAAGTTCTGCCTTGATGACATCACCATTCTCCATAGTAATTGTAACAACTGGATTTGCCATATTTTCAGTCTCCTTTTCAAAAAGTATTGTTTTTCTCTGTTCGCTCTATTATAATATGCGAAGAACAATTCTGCAAGAAAAAGGTAACCGGATGTTGCTTTTTGCACATATAGAGAGGGATAGCATGGTAATAGAAACGAGAGCAGCGGAAGAAACATTTGCGTTGGGAGAAAAGATCGGTAGAGCGGCCATACCGGGACAGATCTATACGCTGACCGGAGATCTGGGTGTGGGGAAGACCGTTTTTACCCAGGGAGTTGCCGCCGGTCTGGATATCACAGAGCCTGTCAGCAGTCCGACATTTACCATTATTCAGGTGTATGAGGAGGGCAGGCTGCCATTTTATCATTTTGATGTATATCGTATCGGTGATATTGAAGAAATGGAAGAAATCGGCTACGATGATTATTTCTTCGGGGAAGGCATCTGCCTGATCGAGTGGGCGGATCTCATTGAAGAAATCCTGCCTGATCACCTTATCAGAGTTACGATTGAAAAAGATCTGGAACAGGGATTTGATTACCGCAGAATCACAATTGAAGGTTTGGATGAGAATTTTGGAGGACAAAAATGAAAATATTAGCATTGGACAGCTCCGGAATTGTGGCATCTGTTGCTGTTGCGGAGGATGACACGCTTCTGGCGGAATATACGGTAAATTACAAAAAAACGCATTCTCAGACACTGCTTCCCATGCTGGACGAGATTGTAAAAATGACAGAACTGGATATGAATTCGGTAGATGCAATTGCTGTTGCAGCCGGACCGGGGTCATTTACAGGACTGCGTATCGGTTCTGCCACAGCCAAGGGGCTGGGACTTGCTCTTAAGAAACCATTGATTCACGTGCCGACAGTGGATGCACTTGCTTACAATCTGTACGATACCAGGGGACTGATCTGCCCGATTATGGATGCACGGAGAAATCAGGTCTATACCGGTATTTACCGTTTTGAGGAGCATAAATTATCGGTTGTGAAAAGTCAGTGGGCGGGAGCAGTCGCAGAACTGCTGGAAATATTGAATGACATGGGAGAACAGGTGACTTTTCTCGGGGATGGTGTGCCTGTATTCAGAGATGTGATTGAAGAGACATTGAAGGTGCCGTTTTCTTTTGCACCGGCGCATGTGAATAAACAGAGGGCAGCAGCTGTTGCAGCGCTCGGGCTGGAATATTTTAAAGAAGGAAAAACAGAGACTGCAATGGAACACTGTCCGGATTATTTAAGGGTTTCCCAGGCAGAGCGTGAACGCGCTCAGAAGGAAAAAGCCTCCAAAGCGGCTGAGCAGAAAAGCGGGGAGGCTGCTTTATGACTCTTCGCGAAATGATGGTGGATGACCTGGATCAGGTGATGGAAATTGAGCAGGATCTGTTCGCGGTTCCATGGACAAAGGAAGGATATTTTACATTTCTTACCAGAGAGAACACCATGTTTCTGGTAGTGGAAGAAAAAGGCCGCATTCTTGCTTACTGCGGACTTCTGATGGTGATGGATGAAGGCGATGTTACCAATGTGGCTGTGCGAAGAGACAGGCAGAGAGAGGGAATCGGTAATTTTCTCATGGAAAGTCTGGTCAGGCTGGCAGACGGCATGGGTGTGACGACGATTCATCTGGAAGTACGTTCGGGAAATGAGACGGCAATCCGGTTATATGAACGCAATGGATTTACCAGAGATGGTATCCGCAAAAATTATTACACAGACCCGACGGAAGATGCGCTTCTTATGACCAGACATTCGCAATAAGAAGGTTATCAGGAGGAAACAGAAATATATGTTAGACGTTTGTTTGTTAGGAACCGGGGGAATGATGCCTTTGCCAAGAAGATGGCTGACGGCGCTGATGACCCGTTATAATGGAAGCAGTCTCCTGATTGACTGCGGAGAAGGTACTCAGGTCGCAATCAGGGAAAAGGGATGGACATTTAAGCCCATCGATATTATTTGTTTTACACATTATCATGGTGATCATATCAGCGGGCTCCCGGGGCTTTTACTTTCCATGGGAAATGCAGACCGTACGCAGCCGCTGACACTTGTGGGTCCCAAAGGCCTTGAACGTGTGGTGAATGCTTTGCGTATTATTGCGCCTGAGCTGCCATTTGAACTGAAATTTATTGAGATCACAAAGCCGGAAGAAGTACTGGAACTGAATGGCTATCGTATTACCGCGTTCAAGGTAAATCATAACGTTCTCTGTTATGGCTATACGCTTGAAATTCTGCGCAAAGGAAAATTCTCTCCGGAAAGTGCCAGAGAACATGATATTCCCCTGAAGTTCTGGAATCCTCTCCAGAAAGGTCAGATTGTTGAAGAGGACGGACGTATTTTTACCCCCGACATGGTTCTTGGGCCGGAGAGAAAAGGTATTAAGCTGACATACACTACGGACACCAGACCCACAGAGTCAATTCTTCGCAATGCGGCAGATTCGGATCTGTTTATCTGTGAGGGTATGTACGGGGAAGAGGATAAGGCAGAAAAAGCAAAAGGCTATAAACACATGACGTTTAAAGAAGCAGCTGCTCTTGCACGGGATGCACATGTGGAAGAAATGTGGCTTACTCATTACAGTCCGTCTCTGATCCGGCCGGATGACTATATGGAAAGCGTAAGAAATATTTTTCCGAATTCATATGCCGGCAAGGATGGCAAGAGTGTGGAATTGAATTTCGAGGAGGATTGATGAAAGAAATGAAAGATACGCTGATTCTGGCAATTGAGAGCTCCTGTGATGAAACAGCGGCTTCTGTTGTCAAAAACGGAAGGACAATTCTGTCAAATGTAATTTCATCTCAGATAGAACTTCACAAATTATACGGGGGCGTGGTTCCGGAGATTGCGTCGCGCAAACATATTGAGAAAATCAACCAGGTGATTGAAGAAGCTCTTGAAACTGCAGGGGTGACTTTGGATGATCTGGATGCGATCGGAGTGACATACGGTCCCGGACTGGTAGGAGCTCTCCTTGTAGGCGTTGCGGAAGCAAAAGCAATTGCATATGCCAAGAATCTTCCGTTGGTGGGAGTACATCATATTGAAGGACATGTTTCTGCAAATTATATCGAAAACCCGGATCTGGAGCCACCGTTTTTGTGTCTGATCGTTTCGGGAGGACATACACACCTTGTGATAGTGAAGGATTACGGGGAATTTGAAATTCTCGGACGTACCAGAGACGATGCGGCGGGAGAGGCTTTCGATAAAGTAGCGAGAGCAATTGGTCTTGGATATCCGGGCGGTCCGAAAATTGATAAATTATCAAAAGAAGGAAATCCTGATGCTATTGAGTTTCCGCGTGCAAAAATCGGAGACTGTCCCTATGATTTCAGTTTCAGCGGTGTAAAGTCGGCGGTACTGAATTACCTGAATAATGCAAAAATGAAAGGTGAGGAAGTCAATCGTGCGGATCTGGCAGCATCATTCCAGAGAGCAGTTGTGGATGTATTGGTGGAACACACTATGCTGGCTGCAAAGGATTATGGTATGAATAAGATTGCTATTGCAGGCGGCGTTGCTTCTAACGGAACACTCCGGGAAGCTATGAGAGAAGCCTGTGAGTCCCGTAAATATCATTTTTATCACCCGTCACCGATTTTCTGTACAGATAATGCAGCGATGATCGGTGTTGCCGCTTATTACGAATTTATAAAAGGAACAAGACGCGGATGGGATCTGAACGCGGTTCCCGGTCTGAAACTGGGAGAACGATAAGTGGAGTTATCAGATATGACAGATATGAAATGCACAGCAATTGTTCTGGCTGCAGGACAGGGCAAACGAATGAACAGTAAAATACAGAAACAGTTTATTGAGCTTAAGGGATATCCGGTCCTTTATTATTCTCTGAACTGTTTCCAGAAAAGTCCGCTGATTCAGGACATTGTTCTGGTAACAGGGGAAAGTGTTCTTTCATATTGTAAAAATGAAATTGTAGATAAATATGGATTTACAAAAGTGACCAGTATTATCGCGGGCGGAAAAGAACGGTATGATTCTGTATATGCGGGACTTCGTGCGTGCGTGAACTGCGATTATGTTTTTATTCATGACGGAGCAAGACCGTTTATTACGGAAGAGATACTTGAACGGGGGCTGGAAGGGGCAAAGGAGACAGGAGCCTGTGTAATTGGCATGCCGTCCAAGGATACAATAAAAATTGCGGATGAATCCGGGTTTGTAAAAGAGACGCCGAACCGGAGCAGAGTCTGGGCAATCCAGACCCCTCAGATATTTTCTTATCCATTGATAAGAGGAGCTCATGAAAGTATTCGAAAAAAGGATATGACAGCGATCACGGATGATGCCATGGTCGTAGAACAGGAAACAGGAACAGGTATCCGCCTTGTAGAAGGTTCTTATCAGAACATAAAAATTACAACACCGGAAGATCTGACTGTTGCAGAAGCATTTTTGAAAAAGTTGGTTTTATAGTTGGTTATAGTTTTGCAAAAAAAAGAAAAATCTCTTTTGCAAAAAAAAGAAAAATCTTATTGACATGCTGCGGGAATGGTGATAGAATACAACTTGCGCTGACAGTGATGCGCTGTAAATAGCGATTGAGACGCATCTGGAGAGATATCGAAGTGGTCATAACGAGGCGGTCTTGAAAACCGTTTGTCCGCAAGGGCGCGTGGGTTCGAATCCCACTCTCTCCGCTCGTTGAGTACAAAAATAATTTTCAAAAGAAATTAAAAAAGTACTTGACAAAAAGTGACAAAGAGATATATAATAACTGCTGTTGAGCCCACGTGAGTGAGCAAAACGGAAATGGTAAGTA
>JALEHU010000110.1 GCA_022770365.1 Blautia sp.
TCAATGATTTGAAGCTGTTTTTAGTCGTGCCCGCGACTGGAATCGAATGTTTTCGGTATTCCGCCAAACTCGAAGGAGTAGATGTTCAGTCTCTTTGGAAAATGATGCATCAGTTTTGCATCAATTCTATGCATATGAAAATAACAATCTTCCCATCATCTCTACAACTTCGATTTGTTTATTTCAAAGGGGCATAACTCCCACTGATCTTTCGAATTCAATTCTTCCGACACAGACTCCGCTTCCTGCATCTACTTCATAACATCCTGTAATCTTTCCTGTGCCTGTTCGTTCACATCAGCAAGATAACTCCAAAGCCGGCAACTTAAAACCAAATTATTATATCGTGCCGGATGACGTTCTTTCAGATATTCACTATGCGAATATCCATATTTCTCAATTGATTTTTCTTCCTCTGGCATTTTCAAATTTGGTATGTAATAATCACCAACCAATACATAATCTATTCCGTTTTCTGTAATTCGTTCTTTCATTTCCCGGGCGCCTGGCAGTTGAGTTATGTTATGAGGATTGGGACAGAGAACTGTCAACCGTCCTTTTAAAGAGTCGCGGAATCCGTCCCTTTAACTTTGTGATACCGCAGGGAACACACATCGTCTCCCTTGGCAATACATTTCGGAAGATCCAGGACGCTGCCGTAACATTCACCGATGCCGTGGTCCCCGCACATGGCAATATCACAGAGCATGGCGATTTCCTCATCGCTGCAGCCCGCTTTCTGCCACGCTTTTACCAACGGACAATAATGGAAATCAATATCCAGTTCATCGTCAGTGCTCTTGAGTACATCCATCTCAAAAACAAGCTGAGCCGGCTTGTTGAACAGGACCTTCTTTAGTCCTTTCAAACTGTCTGTTCCGCCTTTTTTTACCAGATCCGCACCTTGGGAGAGACCACAGCGCTTTACGGCCTCACTTCCAAAATCCCTGGAATCCAAGCCGCGCTTGGAGGCCTCATCGCACAGCAGATACCACCAGAAAGCCCGATGTTCCAGCTGTGCGCGGATGGCCTGCAGCAGACCGTTTTTGTACTTAGGCTCATTTTTTACCTTACTCATAAATTACACTCCTTCATATTTTTTTATGATATCTTTATAAAAGCAGACGCACTGCCCGATATTTTGAATTTAAATGTGCTCGTTGGCTCCATGAATGGAGGCATACTGTGCCTTGTCCAGAATCTGGGTAGTGTTAAAGGCATCACAGTTTCTCCTTTTCGGAACTATAATTATATAATCATACCATAGATTTGCCGGAATTACAAACTCGGAAAAGACTTATTGGAATGCTTCAATGAAGAACCTGTGCCCTTGGCGTTCTTTTCAATTTATGAATACAAATTCCTTTCTAATTGCCATACGTTGGCATCCTGAATGCGATAAGGGTGCCTCACCGCTGTGAGACACCCCAAAATGTTATCATTTGCTTACAATGATATTTCTTGTCCTTCTATAAATCTTGCTTTAATATTTCTGTCATCTCCAGTATAACAGAAACGTTCCAACCGCTCTGCTGCTGAAAGTTCCATCCAGGGATCCTCCATGGAGTCGATTACAAGCGCATTAAAGAGGTAGCCATTTTCAAAAGATCCTATTTTGCCGAAGACACTTCCCGCTTCTTTTGTGGCATGATAAAAAGCCTGTGTAATCGTGATGGTTCTGTTGTCATCCGGCTCATAAAACTCTTTTAATTTGGAAAGCTGAACTGCCCGGGCAATCTGTCTGTATATCGCAATTCCATGACCGCCGGCTATATCAGAACCGATTGCAATATTTACACCTGCGTCATGCATACGTGCCAGAGGCATGATGCCTGCAACGATGTTTGTAGTTGCATCCGGGCAATGAACTGCTACACTGTTATGTTTCTTTAAAATGCGCATGTCTTCCGCACCAGGGAATATAACATGAGCAAATATGGATGGACCATAATCCATTAATCCTGCTCGTTCATAAATTTCCGCATCTGACCGATGATCTGGAAAAAGCCTTAAAGCTTCCTGTGATTCCCAGCGCGATTCCACCAGATGTGTGTGTACACCGCAGTTATACTTTTTCGCAAGGGCCCCCAGACCATCCATTAGTTTCTGACTGCAGGTAGGTGCAAAACGCGGAGCCAGAATCGGTCGTACTTTTTTGCTTCCGCTATGAGTATCCAGAAAAACTTTTGTTTCTCTTAATGATGGTTCCGTGGATTCCCTCAGAAAATCAGGCGCGTTACGGTCCATATTCACTTTGCCCACAAAACCGTACAGTCCTTTTTCTTCCATTCTGGAATATAAATAATCCGTAGCTTCCCGATGTATGGTTGCAAAAATATTTGCATGAAATGTACCGTGGCGGATCATATCATCCACGAATGCATCATAACAATTTTTCGCATAAGATAAATCAGAAAATTGTGATTCCTGCGGAAAGGTATAATGATTCAGCCAGTCCGACAGCAGGCAGTCCATTCCGATTCCACGCTGTACATACTGGGAAGCATGTACATGGAGGTCAGAAAATGCAGGAATAATCAATTTTCTGCCATAACAGGTAACAGGAATATCCTTATATTTTTCGGGTATGACCGGATAAATTCCTTCCACCACACCATTTTCAACAACAATATAACTTTTCTCAAAAACATTCAGCTTTTCTGCAGAAGAAGCATACAAAATATCACCCTGATAAATTTTTACTGACATATTATTTTCCCCGTTGATGTCTTTAGATTCCCAGTGCAATCTCCATCATTTTATTAAATGTGGTCTGACGTGCTTCTGCGGAAATCGCCTCTTCTCTGTAAATGTGATCAGAAATAGTCAGAATTCCCAGTGCCTGTTTTCCGGCCCTTGCTGCATTCATGTACAGACCTGCACATTCCATTTCTGCACAGAGTACGCCCATTTTCTTCCATGCATCAGATACTGCCGGATTGTCATTATAAAAGACATCCGAAGATACTACATTTCCCACTCTCACCGGTGTTCCCTGCTCTTTTGCCACTTCCACAGCCCTTGCCACAAGATCGTAGCTTGCGATAGGCACAAAGCTTCCCGGCAGGCCGTACTGATGTCCGTAATTGGAATCGGTGCATGCCCCCATAGCAATAATAACATCCATCACATTTACGTCATCCTGAAGAGCGCCTGCGGAACCGATACGGATGATCTGATCCACATCATAAAAATTGTACAGCTCATAGCTGTAAATGCCGATGGAAGGCATTCCCATACCGCTGGCCATTACAGATACTTCTTTGCCTTTGTAGGTACCGGTGTAGCCAAGTACGTTGCGGACTGTGTTAAAGCATACCGCATTCTCCAGATATGTCTCCGCAATATATTTTGCACGAAGAGGATCACCGGGCATTAAAACTTTCTTTGCAATATCGCCTTTTTTTGCATTGTTATGTGGTGTTGGAATACAAGCCATTTTCATTACCTCCTGAGAAATATTTTTTTATCATTCAATCTCTTAATAACTAACTTCTGCTTTTCCCTTTCCTCTGACAAGAAGTGCTTTCTGAAGCCGGGTGGTCTCTTTTATAAGCGATTCCACATCCATCTTCAGCTTTCCGTCGTATTTCAGGAATTCTCCTCCTACCATCGTGTATTTCACATTCTGGCAGTTGCTGCTGTAAAGAATGCTGGAAATGGGATTATAGAACGGAAAGGTATCCGGCTGGTGCAGATCCCAGATTACCAGATCTGCCGGTGCCTTTTCCTCCATCCTTCCTGTTCCGAAGGAAAGTGCCTGATGTCCTGCCATCAAGTGCTTCCAGATTTCTTCTGCTGTAAATTCCGCTGCATTTCCTCCCTGGAACTTGCCCACAAGTCCGAATATCCTTGCCTGCTCAACAGGATTTAAGGTGTTGGAGCTTGCCGCACCGTCTGTGCCAAAACCATAATTAAGCTGCTTATAATAGTCAAAAAAGCCCCCTCTTCCGGATGCCAGCTTCATATAAGTTTTCGGACAGAAAGCAAACCAGGTATCCTCTTTCAAAAACTTCAGATCGCCTTCCTCCACCCAGAGCCCATGAGCCACCAGTACCTTTGTGTCAAAGATTCCTGCCCTGTGAAGAAGCTCAAAAGGCGTAAGGCCTGTTTCCTGGCGCGCCTGGATCACCTGTGCTTCTTCTTCGGAAACATGAAGATGAATGGGAAGATCCAGAGCCTTTGCAGCATCCGCGATCTGCCCCAAAGTTTCACCCGGGCAGGTGTAATTTGCGTGAGGACCCATATGAAATGCCACACGATCGGAATCTTTTCTGTGGTTTTTGATAAACTCTGTTACCTGAGCAAGTCTCTCGGGAAAATCAGGAGTAACTCCAAAAATTGTGGGTGCCAGGTCCCCCCTGATTCCTGTTTCCTTTACTGCCTTTAACACCTGCTCTTCTCCGAAATAATGGTCCGCAAAGGCTGTGACGCCGTTATTGATCATTTCCCCGATTCCCATCAGGGTTCCCCAATAGACATCCTCATCTGTCATTTTGCTTTCATAGGGCCAGATCATTTCATTGAACCATGCATCTGCTGTAACATCCTCCGCAATCCCCTTAAAAATATTCATAGCCGTATGCACATGAAGGTTTGCAAGACCGGGGCTTACGTAATATCTGCTGCAGCTTATCACCTCATCTGCACTGCTTTTGGGTGATGTCTCTGTAATTTTTTCTATGATCCCATCACGGATAAATACATCTCTGTGACGGATACACTCTGCATTCTCATTGAGAAGAGAGGCATCCTTAAGTAAAATCGTTTGATTCTTCATATTCCTTTATTTCGTCCTTTTCCTGATCGCTGTCTTGCCATTGTAAAAAAAACATGCTAGTATAAATCACATTAATCTCTCTGCCTGCACGATGGCCGATCCACAACCATACGGCTTTTTACTCCGCTTTGCAGGCTGATAATAAAAAGGAGCTCTCTATGAAAAAAATACTTGTCATTGGCTCTACCGTAGTAGATGTCATCATCAATCTGGAAGAATATCTTCCCAAAACCGGGCAGGATGTCCACATCCGCTCCCAAAAGATGTCCCTGGGCGGCTGTGCCTATAATGTTTCCGATTCCATACGCCATTTCCAGGTGCCTTATGTGCTGTTCTCTCCTGTGGGCACCGGCGCCTACGGGGATTTTTTACGCAATGCCCTTGCCCAAAAAGGTATTTCCAGCCCCATTCCCACTCCCGCCATGGATAACGGATGCTGCTACTGCTTTATAGAAAAAACAGGAGAACGCACCTTTATCTCCTACCATGGAGCAGAATATCTCTTTAAAAAAGAATGGTTTTCTCTTCTGGATCCGGAGGAGTTTGATTTCGTTTATATCTGCGGACTTGAAATTGAAGAGCGCACCGGGAACAATATCATTGAATTTCTGGAAAAAAATCCCCGGCTTACTGTATTTTTTGCCCCCGGTCCCAGACTGACTGTGATCGAACCGGAACGGATCCGGCGGCTGTTTGCCCTTTCTCCTGTTCTCCATGTAAATGAGACAGAAGCCATGGAAGCCAGTCACAAAAACACCATCACAGAAGCCGCTGCAGAGCTTTTCTCTCTGACACATAATACTGTTATCATTACTCTCGGAAAAGAGGGCTGCTATTATTACGATGGCAAAAAAGGCGAACAGATTCCTCCCTGTCCCGCCATTCAGACGGATACCATCGGAGCAGGTGATTCTCATATCGGTTCTGTTATGGCCTGTCTGAAACAGGGAGACGACCTCGCAGAAGCCATCCGCAAAGCAAACCGTGTGGCAGCAGAGGTGGTAGGTACAACCGGAGCTCTGCTTCCCGACGATGTATTTCAATCATTAGAATTTAACTATAAAAGTCCCGGACAGCAGCCATGTGGTGAAGCATGCTTGCATGCATAGACACATGGATCTTGAACGGGCTACCCGTATGAGCAAGCAGCGAAGCGAATTGCGAATACGGGGCGATTGCGTCAGCAATCGACTTATATTATTTTCCGCTCAGGCGCTCTTTCTTTTTTTTCTGAGCGTAATAGTAGACTCCAAGTCCGATAAGGGTGGCCAGATAAGGTACCATTAGAATCAGCTCATAAGGCATGACAGCTTTCAGCTGCATGATATTTGCAAGGGCCTGGGCCATACCGAACAGCAGTGATACAAGGAAGCCGCCGATTGGCGTATTTCCTCCCATACTGGATGCAGCCAGAGCAATAAATCCACGGCCGCCGGACATATCCTTTGTGAACATATTCATATATCCGCCGGACAGATAAAATCCGCCGAAAGCTGCCAGGGCACCGCTTATTGCCAGCGCAATGTACTGCACCTTTCTTGAATTAATTCCCACAGATTCCGCTGCATCTTTATTTTCCCCGACAGAACGGATGGAAAGACCAAGAGGTGTTTTATACAGAAACAGATGCATCACCACAACTGCCAGGAGAGACAGCCAGGAGAGGATATTCTGACCGGACAGAACCTGTCCGATAAACGGAATCTTTTCTATGAACGGAATCGTAATATTGGGTGCCGAAACACTTTTGATCGAACTGGAAACACCACGGTCTCCGGAAAAAGCAACAAGGAGAAGAACTGTGCCGCCTGTTGCTGCCAGGTTAATGGCAATGGCTGCGAGAATCTCGTCTGTTTTCAGATTCAGAACAAAGAATGCAAGAAACAGCCCGATAAAAGCTCCGATGGCAACAGTGATCAGCAGTCCCCAGAAAGCGCTGTGGGTCATGGATGAGAAAAACACGCCAAACAGTGCAGAAAACAGCATGATTCCTTCAAGTGCCATATTTGTGATTCCCGCTTTTGCCGCAACGCCTGCTGCCAGTGTGGCAAAAAGAATGGGTGTCGCTGTCCTCAGAATGGCAGCAAAGAAATCCGGTGATAGTATCGCACTCCACATATTATGCCACCTCCTCTTCTTTTAATGCCGCCTTCGCTTCTTTTGCGATCAGCTTATGTTTATATCTGCTCAGGAACTGTTCCGCCACTACAAGCAGAATGATAATACCCTGTGTGATCTGCACAATTTCCAGCGTAACATCTGTTCTTCTTGCCATAATGGAAGCTCCGGTTCTCAGATAAGCAAGAAACAGTGCTGCAAATGGTGTATACAGCGGGTTCTTCTTTGCAAGGGTACAGATAATGATCGCATCCCAGCCATATCCCATAAGAGAAGTCCAGGTAAAACGGCTGTAAAGAGGACTGAGCATTTCCACACCGCCGCCCAGGCCTGCCACAAATCCGCCCAGGAGCTGTGAAAGAAGTATGACACGTACAATGCTGATACCGGAATATCTGGCAAATTCTTCGTTTTCCCCGGTAAGCCGGAGTTCATAGCCAAACTTGGTACGGTACAAAAACAGATATCCCAGCACTGCCACTGCAATGGCAATGATCAGACCCACATGAATTCTCGTTCCGTCCAGCAGAACCGGAAGCTCTGCCGTATCAGACAGCGCATAGGAAGCAGCACTCGCCTTGGGATCTCCGATCACATTATTCAGCATATAGTTGCCGAAGTTCAGTGCCAGATAGTTGATCATCAGAGAGGATACCATTTCATTTGCTGTGGTTTTAATCTTCATTACAGCAGGAATAGCTGTAAAGACGGCACCTGCCACACCAGCCACAAGAAGAGCTGCAGCGGGAGTCACAAATTTTGCAGTCAGAGACATGCCCACACATGCGGCAAACAGACCGCCCACATGGAAAGCGCCCTCGCCTGCCAGGTTGATCTGATTTGCAGAAAACATGATACATACACCGGTTCCGGTGAAGATCAGCGGAATCATTGCCTCTATAACGTTACCCATATTTCGTTTGCTGGTAAGAGGCCCGATGAGCAGATATTTAATTGCTTCAAAGGGCTGATCACTCAGCATAAAAATGATGATAAAAGAAATTCCAATGGCAATCAGTACGGAAAGAATGGTCCGCAGAATGTCAAATTTTTTTGCACTATTCATACATAACACCCTCCAATACTTCATCTTTCTTAATACCAAGCATATGCTGGCCGAGCACGTCTTCTGTTACTCCGTCCACATCCGTGAAGAATCCGGCAAATTTTCCTTTATACATAACAGCAAGTCTGTCACTTAAGGAGAAGATCTCTGTCAGGTCGGCAGAAATCAGAATAATGGCACAACCTGCATCACGGAACTCCAGCAGACGTTTGCGGATAAAAGCAGCCGCTCCTACATCGATTCCTCTGGTCGGCTGGTTTGCAATGATAATATCCGGTGTGGTGGAAAATTCCCTTGCAACGATTACCTTCTGAATATTTCCGCCGGAAAGCATTCCCACATTCTGTTTTCTGGAACGACATTTTATCAGATATTCTTTGATCAGATTATCACTGCGCTTTTCCATTTCCTTTTTCTTAAGGAATAATTTCCCTGAATATTTTGGATCTTTATACTGATTGGAAAACAGGTTTTCCTGAATGGTCAGATTTTTTGCGCAGCCGCTGGACATACGGTCTTCCGGGATATGCGCCATCTTCATGCTCCGGATATCATCAATGGAAGCATTGATAATATCTTTTCCTTTAATCTCGATGGAACCTTTATACCGTTTATTCAATCCGGTCAGGGTATCCACCAGCTCTGTCTGTCCATTTCCCTCCACCCCGGCAATTCCAAGGATTTCCCCGCCTTTCAGGTCGAAGGAAAGACCATCCACTTTGATAACGCCCTGGGCATTATGTACTGTCAGATCACGCACCTTAAGAAAAATATCTTTCGTCAGATGCTGCTCATTTTTATCAAACTTCAGGGAAACCTCACGTCCTACCATCAGACGGGACATCTCCTGTGTTGTGATATCTGCCACCTCGTATGTACCCATACTTCTGCCATTTCTCATGATGGTGGCACGATTACAGATTTTTTTGATTTCATCCAGCTTATGAGAAATAAAGATAATCGTATGTCCTTTTTCACGGAGCTTCAGAAGCTGCACAAACAGTTCATCCGTCTCCTGAGGTGTCAGAACTGCCGTCGGCTCATCCAGAATCAGAATTTCCGCCCCACGGTAAAGAGCCTTCAGAATTTCAACCTTCTGTTTAATTCCTACCGGAATCTCTTCCACCTTTTCATTTACATCAATATCAAAGTTATATTCTCTTGCAATATTCTGTGCTGACTCTACAGCTTTTTCTCTGTCAATAAAAATACCTTTTTTGGGAGCAACTCCCAGAATAATATTCTCTGCCACTGTAAGAGACGGAACCAGCATAAAATGCTGATGTACCATTCCGATGCCTTTGCTGATCGCATCCTGAGGAGATTTAATCGTCGTTTTTTCTCCCTTTAAAATGATTTCTCCTTCATCCGGGCTTTCGATTCCGAACAGAACCTTCATCAGCGTACTTTTTCCGGCACCATTCTCACCCAGCAGCGCGTGAATCTCTCCTTTATGAAGCTCCAGAGATACATCTTCATTGGCAACCACACCATTCCCGTAGATTTTCATGATATGGTTCATTTGTAATACCGTCTGGTTATCCACCCTCGCTCACCTCGGCTCTCCTGATATTTTGTCTTTTTATATGGAAAAAAATCCAGTCCCGGGAATGCCCCGGAACTGGATTTCCCATGTTTTGTCATTACTGAACTTTTACAGAATCAACTAAAGCATTGAAATCATCTTCGCTGATCGCATTTTCGCCAAGGGTCGTCGGAACAGTAAGCTCACCATTGACAATCTGCTCTTTCAGCTCTGCAACCTTTGTACGGATATCTTCCGGAAGGATTTCCTCATAATGTGCATCTTCAACAAGCTCTACGCCGCCTTCTGCAAATCCAAGATATTCCAGAACACCATATTCCAGATTACCTTCCATATCAGCTTTGATGGCACGAATCAGAGAATTGCCTACATTTTTCAGAGCAGAGGAAGGAATATTTGCTGCATAATCCGGAAGAAGAGCAGCCTGATCGGAGTCAACACCAAATGCATATCTGCCGGCATCTGCTGCTGCTTCAATCTGTCCAAGACCAGCGCTTCCTGCAACGTTGTATCCAACATCAACGCCATTCTGATACTGAGTCAGAGCCATATCTTTTCCTGCTGCGGAATCATAGAAGTTTCCAACATATGCCAGAGCAACCTGGATTTCTTCATCGATATCTTTTGCACCCTGGATATAACCAACCAGGAAGTCTTTGATTACGGAGTTTTCCATACCGCCAAGGAAACCGATAATCTTATTGGAAGGATCTACTTTATCCAGTTCCTCGCTGGTGGTCATCATAGCTGCTGCTGCACCAACCAGATAGGATACCTCGTTCTGTTTGTACATTACATTGTAAACATTTTCTTCACCGCCTGCGCTGAAATCAAATGCTTCATCAAAATAGATGAACTTCTGATCCGGATAATCATTTGCGGCATTTGTCAGTGCTTCCAGCATCTGCCATGTACCTACGATGATAACATCATAAGAACCGTCATCACAGTAATCATAAAGAGTCGGCTCCCATTTGGATTCATCTGCTGAAGTTGCGCCCATCTGCTCAACCTTAAATGTAAATTTGTCCTCACCCAGCTCTTCCTTCAGAGCTTCCAGACCTGAGTTTGCAGAGTCAAAGAAAGATTTGTCACCTAATGTTCCGTTCAGAAGAAGCGCCGCTTTATATGGCTCACCCTCCTCTGCGTGTACCGGCAGGGTAACAACACCCATGGATACAACCATAGATGCGCTTAACGCAACTGCTAACATTCTTTTTTTCATTTTTTAGTTCCTCCTTGTTTTATATTTGCTTTTTTTACACTGTTTAAAGTATCACTGACAAGATCCTCCATGGTGATTTTGCGGAAACGTCCTCTCATATAAGAAATAATTTCCGAAAATGCCGGATGAATAAGATCTTCCGGACTGATACACATTCCCTTTTGAATAGCCAGGATCGGCATGATCATACCTGCATTACAATCCACGTCCACACCGCACATGGTCACAATATGCAGTGTTTCCCTGAAATCTCCTGCTCCGAAATACAGCGCAATGACTTCACAGCACGCATTGGGGTATGCATGGACCCAGTTATATGTCCTGTATTTTTCCATACACAGGGACAGTGCCTCCTGCCAGCCGGAGCTGTTTTCGCAGCTCTGCCATGCAAAAGATACCACAGAATAGTACTGGCTGTCCTTCGGAATCATGGAAATGGATCTTTTTATCACAGAACGGATATCTCCATCCACAAAAGCCAGCGATGTCATCACAGCGTTAAAAACGCCTCCCAGAATCCCGTTATTGGCATGGGATACTTCTCCGTCACTCCATGCCAGCCTGGCTGCCCTGCGGGGATCTCCCGGTGCTGCCATTCCGCAGATCCCGGACCTCATCTGTGCTCCGATCCATTCATTAAAAGGAT
>JALEHU010000018.1 GCA_022770365.1 Blautia sp.
TGAGATTTGGCACCTTAATTATATCACAAGTGGATGCTCTTTTTTCATTCACTTGATAGGTGAAAAGCAATATTCAGTTAAAACACGTAACTATGCGGCTTTCAGCCACTTTCACGGCTATGCCGTGAATAATCTAGGATACATATAAGGAATTTCTTCACGACTGGTTTGTGGAAAATATGGAACAGGGACTTCCGTCCAGAAATATCAATACAACCACACCTCTTCTGACTCTGTGTGAGCTGAATGAATATTATCATGATCCGAAATTTGAAGAACTTTGCCTTGACTGGGCAGACTGGCTGATGACCTGCATTCCCCGGACAAAAGAAGGCGGGTTCCAGCATGTGACCAGTGCGAACGGAGACCGCCAGGGCGTACGTCTTAATGAAAATGAGATGTGGATCGATACCCTGTTTATGACGGTTCTGTTTTTGAACAAGATAGGACAGAAGTATCAGAATACCGAATGGATCAACGAGGGAATCCATCAGGTCCTGATGCATATCAAATATCTTTACGATAAGAAAACAGGTCTGTTTTATCATGGATGGACCTTCAAAGGCAACCATAACTTTGGCGGAATTTTCTGGTGCAGAGGCAACAGCTGGTTTACTCTGGGAATCCTGGACTATATCGATATGTTCAAGGGCACTCTGAATCCAGCTGTAAAAACAATCATTCTGGACTGTTACAAAGCGCAGGTGGCGGCTCTTAAGAAACTCCAGAGCAAAAGCGGTCTGTGGCATACGGTTCTGACGGATCCGGACAGCTACGAGGAGGTATCCGGAAGTGCTGCGATCACCGCGGGTATTCTGAAAGGTATCCGTTACGGTATTCTGGATGATTCTTATCTGGAATGTGCGGAAAGAGCTATCCGCGGAATCCTGAAAAATATTGACAAAGATGGTACGGTCCTGAATGTTTCTGGCGGAACGGGAATGGGCATGAACGCGGAGCATTATAAAAATATCCTGATTGCGCCCATGGCTTACGGTCAGTCTCTGACGATACTGGCACTTGCAGAAGCATTGCTGCATATTTAAAAAGAAGATCTGTAATTGTTCAGAGAAGTCCTTTGCTTCCGGTGTGAAAAGCACGAAGCAGAGGACTTTTTGTAAATACAGGATATTCTAATGATCATAATACAGGATATTCTGGTGATTATGCTACAGGATACTCTAATGCTCATATTGTGCATATTTCTTAGGGGAAATTCCAACAGCTTTTGTAAAAGTCTTCAAAAAGTTGCTGTAATCCCGGAAACCGCATTTCTCGCAGGCTTCCATCACGGAACTGCCTTCTGTCAGGAGTTCTTTGGCATGAGTAATGCGCTTTGCGGTAATATAGCGGTTGATAGTGGTTCCGGTGGCATCTTTGAAAATCTTGCACAGGTGGGAACTGCTGAGATAAAAATGCTCCGCAAGGTTTTTGATCGCCAGGTCCTGTGTCAGGTTCTGATTAATGTAGGACAGGATTTCATTGATCTGTGCATGGTAGGATGGCGATTCGGCAGCAGGAACGGTCTGTTCGGAACTCTTTCGGATAAAAATGCAGTTCAGAAATGTCATCATTTCCAGAAATATCGCATGATCCAGAATATCCTGTCCGTATTCTTCATCATTGCCAAGCTTGTGGATATAATAATGAAAGCGTTTCTGTTCTTCTTCTGAGAGGGTAATCTTATGTCCAAAAGATGTATCACGGCAGGTGAAGCAATGATCCAGATCCGTTTCTGTTGTGCTGCATTTTTTCAGGTAATCCGGATAAATGGAAAGAACGATTCGCTCATGAGTCACGCTGTCAATCTGGGAAAGATAATGGCTCTCGTACTGATTAATAAAAAACAGATCGCCCGGTGCAAAATCATAAAACCGGTTATCGATCAGAAACTGTTTGCCGCCGGAAATGGAAAAATAAATTTCACAGCAGTCGTGGATGTGGATCGCCATTGGCTTTTCGTCATTATACAGATGGGCAGCAGCAAATGTCTGAGAGTCCAGACAGGTCTGGATCGCTGTTTTGCAGGAATTGCAGATTTTCATCAAAATCACCTCAGCTTGTTATGTAGTTGTATTTTAACATAAATGAACCAGGAAAAACAGTCTGGAATATATGGTGTTCATATGATAGAATGACAAATAGTGATAGTACAAAAACAGCTATAGTACATAAACAGTTACAGTATTAAAGCAGCTATAATACATGAACAGTTATTGTATTAGAACAGCCCGAAAATGTTGTTATTACATCAAAATAGGAGGATAAAAATATGCAGAACATCTTGGTTGTTGTAGATATGCAGAATGATTTTATTGACGGAGCACTTGGAACGAAGGAAGCTGCCGCGATCGTTTCGTCTGTGGAAAAAAAGATCCGGGAATTTGACGGGACAGTTCTTTTTACAAGAGATACTCATGAAACCTGCTATCTGGAAACACAGGAAGGAAGGAATCTTCCGGTGATGCATTGTATCCGGGATACCGAAGGATGGCAGATCAGAAAGGAACTGGATGCTCTGCGAAAAACGCAGCCCATAGACAAAGATACCTTTGGTTCTACGGATCTGGCAGGGGAACTGATTGACATGAATGAAGAGGAAGAAATCGGAAGCATTACATTTGTGGGATTGTGTACAGATATCTGTGTAATCTCCAATGCTCTTCTGGTAAAAGCCTCTCTGCCGGAAGTGCCTATTTACGTGGACGCATCCTGCTGTGCCGGAGTAACACCGGAAAGCCATGAAAACGCACTGAAAGCGATGGAAGCGTGCCAGATTCAGATTACCGGAAGATAGATTCAGAAAGAGATCGCAGGTTCTGCTGCCTGCAGAACAGAAATACGGATGCCCCCGGGACGAGGTTTCGACGAATATGAGTCGGAATGATTCGTCCCGGGGGTTTTTGTATGAAAATATTTGGTTGACAAAAGAAAAACAGATGGTATAATGTTTAAAAATAAACTTAAGACAGAAAGGAATGAAGTAAATATGGAAGAATTATCCGGAAAACTCAGTGGAGACATTGTAAAACTCACAAATGAAATCACATACCACAGATATCTGATGAACAAAGGTCAGATCAGAGATTTTTTTAAACAGCTGAGCATTGCGGAATATATCGCGCTGCATTACATTTCCCTGGACAGTGAAATGTCAGAGATTTATTCCGGAAGAACTTATCTGAAAGAACTGGCAGAAAAAATGCAGCTCACAATCCGCCAGACATCCAAAATGGTGGGAGATCTTCGCGACAGAGGACTGGTCTTATGGTCTCATGACGGCAACGGAAGCGAGGGGACTTATGTGACGATCACGGAAACCGGTCAGAGGCTTCTGGATGAGCAGGAGGAAGTCCTGAAGAATTATTACGGCAAAGTAATCGAAAAATACGGAAAAGAAAATATGATCCAGCTTCTCTGCCTGATGAAACAGCTGGAGACTGTGATGAGCAGTACCCTTGAAGAAATGGAAGAAGAGAAAAACGGAAATGAAGGAGAGGTGATCGACTATGCAGAGCTTACTTAATGAATATACCATGCAGCAGGAAGAAGTGTGCCGCAGAAACGATAATATCGCACCGCGGCTGTATGAAGAATATGGTGTCAACCGCGGGCTGCGTGATGAAAACGGAAACGGTGTTCTGACAGGTCTGACAAACATCTCAAAAATCGTGTCCTCGAAAATTATAGATGGTCAGAAAGTATCCTGCGATGGAGAACTCTGGTACCGTGGCTACAGAGTGGAAAAACTCATCGGTGATCTGGGTGAAGAGGAAATGGGATTTGAAAAAATCGCATATCTGCTTCTGATGGGAGAACTGCCGGATACGGAGCAGGAGAAGCAGTTCCGCGGCTTTATCGGAAGCTGCCGTACCCTTCCTACGAATTTTACCAGAGATGTTATCATGAAGGCGCCTACAGAGGATATCATGAATTCCATGACAAAAAGTATCCTGACACTTGCCTCCTATGATGAAAAAGCAAAGGATACCAGTGTCAGCAGTTGTCTGCGTCAGTGCATTCAGCTGATCAGTGAATTTCCGCTTCTGGCTGTTTACGGTTATAATGCGTATATTCATTATGAGAAAAACGCCAGCATGTTTATCCATCATCCGGATCCCACGCTGTCTACCGCGGAAAATCTGCTGATGCTGATGCGCCCGGATCAGAAATACACAAAGACAGAAGCCAAAGTACTGGATACGGCACTGATTCTGCATATGGAACACGGCGGCGGAAATAACTCCACTTTTACAACCAGGGTTGTCACCTCTTCCGGTTCAGACACCTATTCCACAATTGCGGCTGCCATGTCTTCACTGAAAGGTCCGAAACACGGCGGCGCCAATATCAAGGTTATGGAAATGATGGAAGACATCCGGAATCATGTGAGTGATTACGAAGACAAAGAGGAAGTAGCCGCTTATCTGGCAAAAATCGTTGATAAAGAAGCCTTCGACCGGAAAGGCCTGGTTTATGGAATGGGCCATGCCATTTATTCCCTGTCAGACCCCAGAGAGCGTGTTTTCAAACGATATGTGGAACAGCTCGCCGCAGAAAAAGGCAGGGAAGAAGATCTGTATCTATATCAGAATATTGAAGAGCTGGCTCCGAAGGTCATTGCAGAGAAACGCCATATTTTCAAGGGCGTCAGCCCGAACGTGGATTTCTACAGCGGCTTTGTTTACGATATGCTGGGAATCCCGGTGGAATTATATACCGCCATGTTTGCCATTGCACGAATCGTAGGCTGGAGCGCCCACCGGATCGAGGAACTGATCTGCACAGACAAGATCATCCGTCCGGCATATATGAGCGTGATGGAAGAAAAATAAAGGGAATAAAAAATGGCTAAGAAAAATGGACTAAAGAAAGATGAACTAAAGAAAATACAAAGTCTGAAAATCAAATATAAAAGTCGGAAAACCTGACAAAAATATCGGAAAATCCATTCCATTTCCTGTTGGAATTATATATACTCATAAAGAAAGCGAAAGGTTGAATATACAAAATTTCGTACAGTTTGGTTTGGCAGCTGTGACAGGAACTGCGGATCGGTACGAAATAAATATAATTTCAAGTAAAGGAGAATAGTAATGGAATTTCAGGCAAAATGGATTCAGGCACCAGACAAACAGGAAGATGTGTGCCCGGTTTTCTGCAAAACATGGAAGAACGCCGGACCGGTAAAAAGAGCGGAGCTTTATCTGACTGCCCTGGGTGTCTACGCGGCAAGACTGAACGGGGAGCGTATCGGAAAGTTTGTGCTGGCACCGGGCTGGACGGTGTATGAAAAACGTCTTCAGTATCAGATATATGATGTGACGGAAATGCTGAAGGAGGAAAACGAACTGACCGTAACAGTTGGTAAGGGCTGGTTTTCCTCCCATATGCCGGGCTGGATGGAATCCGAAGACAAAACAAGAAGAGCAAACCGCCCGACTGGAATTCTCGGGGAACTTCATCTTGAGTATGAGGATGGCAGCAGTGCTGTGATTCCTACCGATGAAACCTGGACATGGGGAGAAAGTCCCGTTCGTTTCAGCGAGATCTATGACGGAGAAACTTATGATGCCACAGCCTCTGTAAAATGTGATGCTCCTGCAGCAGAACTGGACTGGACAAAAGATATCCTGATTCCGCAGGAAGGCGAAGAAATTCGCGAAAAAGAACGTGTGGAAGCACAGTCTGTGATTATAACACCTGCCGGCGAGACGGTCATCGATTTTGGTCAGGAAGTGACCGGTTATGTGGAATTTACGGTGGATGCCAAAGCCGGTGACGAGATACAGATTCTTCACGGAGAAGTGCTGGATCAGAATGGTAATTTCTATAATGCCAACTATCGAAGCGCAAAGGCGGAGATTCATTATACCTGCCGTGACGGGCTGCAGACCTGGCATCCGATGCTGACCTTCTTCGGATTCCGTTACATCAAACTGGCAAAATTCCCGGGAGAAGTAAAGCCGGAACAGTTTACGGCAATCGTGGTTTATTCCGATATTCAGAAAACCGGTTCCTTAAGCTGCGGAAGACCGGAAGTGAACCAGCTGTTCTCCAATATTTTCTGGGGACAGAAGGGTAATTTCCTGGATGTACCCACTGACTGTCCGCAGAGAGATGAGCGCCTTGGCTGGACAGGGGATGCTCAGGCATTTGTAAAAACAGCAAGCTATAATTATGATGTAGAAAAATTCTTTAAAAAATGGCTTCATGATATGGCTGCATGCCAGAGAGCAGACGGCGGTATCGGACATGTAATCCCGGATTACCTGCCGGATGGCACTCCAAGTGCTGCATGGGGAGATGCTGCAGCCATTTGTCCATGGCAGATTTATCTTACATATGGAAATAAAGAAGTGCTTGCGGACCAGTTTGACTGCATGAAAAAATGGGTGGATTATATCACAGGCGCCACCACAACCGAATATCTCTGGACAGGCGGAGAGCACTTCGGAGACTGGCTTGGACTGGATGCTCCGTCCGGCAGCTACAAAGGTTCCAGCCGGGAAGACTTTATTGCCACTGCATATTATGCATATTCCACGGAACTGGTGATCAAAGCCGGAAAGGTTCTGGGTGAGGATGTGTCTTCCTATGAAACACTGTATGCAAATATTGTAAAGACTTTCCGTGAGACTTATCCGGTCTATAAGACCCAGACAGAGCATGTTCTGGCGGTGTATTTCCATCTGGCCGAAGATCTGCAGAAAACAGCCGATGCTCTTGCTGATTTGGTTGAAAAAGATGGAAGTCAGATCATGACAGGTTTCGTAGGAACTCCGTATATTCTTCATGTACTCAGTGAATACGGACATTCTGAACTTGCTTATACTCTGTTCTTGAGAAGAAAATATCCATCCTGGCTGTTTTCTGTGGATCAGGGAGCCACGACCATTTGGGAACACTGGGACGGCATTATGGAAAACGGTGAATTCTGGAGTACGGATATGAATTCATTTAACCATTATGCCTATGGCGCTGTAGCAGACTGGGTTTACGAAAAAGCGGCAGGAATCCGTCTTCTGGAAGAAGCTCCGGGCTTTGAAAAAGTAAAGATTCAGCCGATGACAGATAAGCGTCTTGGCTGGCTGGATGCATCCATCAATACCAGACATGGAAAAATAAGTTCTAAATGGACTTATGTTGGTGATAAAGTCCGCTATGACATCAGCACAGCAGTTCCGGCCACAGTTGTGATCGGAGAGCAAGAGGTCTGTGTGGAGCCGGGTGAGTATACATTTTGGAGTTGAGATTATGAAAAACGGGCTGTGAATCACTATTTGCCCGGATATGACTGTAGTTCCAGTAAATTTTTGCTGTCAGAACTACAGTCATTTTTTATTATTAAGAAAGTAAGGGATAGACAGAACCTCTGAAATCAGTATAATAGTAAAGGACAGAAAAAATATCAAAATGGAAGGAAAAGAGTTTTATGAAGAGGGAAAGTTTTCAGTCACGCCTTGGCTTTATCCTGGTAAGTGCCGGGTGTGCGATCGGTATCGGTAATGTCTGGCGTTTTCCGTATGTGGCGGGGCAGAACGGCGGAGGAATTTTTGTACTGTTTTATCTGATATTTTTGCTCTGTATGGGTGTGCCGGTACTGACCATGGAGCTTGCAGTGGGCCGTGCAGGAAGAAGCAGTGCGGTGATCAGTTATAAAGCATTGGAGAAACCGGGACAGAAATGGCATATTCATGGATGGATCTGTTTGCTGGGATGCTATCTTCTGATGATGTATTATACGACGGTGTCCGGCTGGATGCTCAGCTATTTTGTGAAGTTTGCATCCGGTAATTTTACAAAGGGAATGGATTCAGAGACAGTAGGTTCCGTGTTCGGAAGCCTTCTGGCAGATCCGGGTGAAATGGGATTCTGGATGGCAGTTACCGTCCTGGCAGGCTTCCTTGTCAACAGCTTTGGCCTTCAGAAAGGGCTTGAACGGATCACGAAGGTGATGATGTCTGCACTTTTATGCCTGATTGTGATCCTTGCGGTTCACAGCTTCATGCTGGAGGGTGCCGGAGAGGGAATCCGGTTCTATCTGTTTCCGGATATTCATAAAGCAGCAGATGCGGGTCTTGGAAATGTGATCACAGCGGCTATGAATCAGGCATTTTTTACCCTGAGCCTGGGTATTGGAGCTATGGAAATCTTCGGAAGCTATATGCCAAGAGGAAATACCCTTGCCGGAGAAGCGGTCCGCATCAGTATTCTGGATACTTTTGTGGCGATGATGGCAGGACTGATTATTTTTCCGGCATGTTTTTCCTATGGAGTGCAGCCGGATGCGGGTCCGTCACTGATCTTTGTGACTCTTCCGAATGTATTTGTTAATATGGCAGGCGGACGTATCTGGGGAACGTTATTCTTTCTGTTTATGACGTTTGCAAGCTTTTCCACAGTCATTGCCGTGTTTGAAAATCTGCTGGCAAACTTCATTGATAATTTTGGGTGGAGCCGCAAAAAGGCATCTGTCGTAAACTGTATTGCTGTATTTCTGGCAAGCCTTCCCTGTGTGCTGGGATACAATGTATGGAGCAGCCTGCGGCTGATCGGCGGAAGAGATGTTCTTGACAGTGAGGATTTCCTGGTGAGCAATCTGCTGCTGCCACTGGGATCTCTGATCTTTCTTCTGTTCTGTGTATCCAGATGGGGATGGGGATTTGATAAATACCTTGAAGAAGTGAATACCGGCAATGGCCTGAAAATCTCCAGGAAGCTGAAATGGTATTTTCAGTTTGTGCTGCCGGTACTGATCGTGATCATCCTGATTCAGGGACTGATCTGAACGGGATATTCATGCAGATGAAAGATAACGTTATTGGAAAATATCGGGATGGCGTAGAAAAAGATGGAAGAAAACGTTATTGGAAAATGCCAGGATGGTGCAGAAAAAGATGAAAAAGAATCTTTTGGTGTCCGGATATGATGTGATTCCGGAATACGATTACGAAAATTTAATTTTGTATGGGAATAATCGAGATGCTGTTTCTGATTCACAGGAATACATAGCGGATGGCTGTTCATGGCAGCTGTTTTATCTGTATGGATCCGTGGGACTTGGAAAAACACATCTGGCGCATGCAATGGCAAACCGGTTCCTGGAAAGAAATCCCCGTGCATCAGTCAGATATATCCTGATAGAAACACTGATCAGTGAACTGGTGGCTGCTCTTCACGATGAAAAACAGGGAGAGCAGCACAAAGTTGAGCAGCTTTCCGGAAAATACGGTCAGGAAACAGATTTTCTGATACTGGATGATATTCAGTATCTGGAAGGGAAACCCGGTACAGGAGAATTCGTAGCAGAAATTCTGAAACAGCGTATGGAATCAGGAAAAAAAACGGTGATCATCAGTGACCGGACTGTGGAATGCCAGATGGAACAGATTCCTGCATTTTCTGAATGCCTGCAAAAAAGTTATTGTGCGGAACTAAAGAAACCGGATGACGGGGAAAGGCTGGACATCCTTCAGAAACTGTCCGTGAAGGATTCCGTTCTGAAAGATTTTAAATTTCCAGAGGAAACTCTGGAGGAAGCCGCTGCAGCAAGTGACGGAGACATCAGAAGCCTGCGTGGGAGCCTTCTGAAACTGGCAGTATATCACCTGTTAAATCAGGGCGAAAAAACAGTATATAAAAATAATTAAAATAATGATGAATAATAGATAACAAATAAGGATTAATAAGAACAAATAGATAAGAACAAATAGATAACAACAAATTAATAACAATAAATTAATAGTAACAAATAGATAATAACAAGTTTATAAGAAAAAGAGAGGATGATAACGATGCTGGAAGTTGGAACAAAAGCACCGGATTTTGAATTGCCGGATCAGAATGGAGACATGCATAAATTATCAGATTACCGGGGAAAGAAAGTTATTTTATATTTTTATCCGAAGGACAACACACCGGGCTGTACGAAACAGGCATGCGGTTTTTCCGAGAGGTATCCTTTGTTTCTGGAAAAAGGAGCGATCGTGCTTGGCGTGAGCAAAGATTCCGTGGCGTCCCACAAGCGCTTTGAGGAAAAACAGAATCTTGTATTTACGATTCTCTCAGATCCCCAGCGCAGCGTGATCGAAGCCTATGATGTCTGGAAAGAAAAGAAAAACTATGGAAAGGTCTCCATGGGTGTGGTGCGTACTACCTATCTGATCGATGAAGAGGGAATGATCATTAAGGCTAATGATAAGGTGAAGGCCGCCGATGATGCGGAAAATATGCTGAAGGAGCTGGAATAATGCGTATTATTTTATCTCCGGCGAAAAAAATGAATGAAGAAACCGACTCTCTGGCACCGGAAGGGATGCCTGTGTATCTGGAACAGACAGCGGGAATCTTAGCCTGGCTATGTGAGCAGCCTCATGAAAATCTACAGAAATTGTGGAAGTGCAACGATAAGATCGCGGAGCAGAATTTTCGCCGTCTGGAGCATATGAACCTTTATGAGCGGCTGACACCGGCGATTCTGTCATACGAGGGGATTGCCTATCAGTATATGGCGCCTGCAGTGTTCGAGGAAGAACAGCTGGTTTATGTGCAGAAAAATCTGCGTATCCTGTCTGCATTTTACGGCGTACTGAAGCCAATGGACGGTGTAACCCCATACCGCCTGGAAATGCAGGCAAAAGCTTCCATAAATGGATATAAGGATTTATATGCATTATGGGGCAGAAGGCTGTATGAGGAAGCAAAGGACGACAGCGGTGTGATCATTAATCTTGCTTCTAAGGAATATTCCAAATGCATTGAAAAGTATCTGACAGATACAGATCATTATATAACGGTTGTTTTTTGTGAGAAATCCGGTGAAAGACTGGTGACTAAGGGCACTTATGCCAAGATGGCCAGGGGCGAAATGGTGCGCTATATGGCGGAAAATAAGATTGAAAATCCGGAAGAGATACGAAGTTTTGACCGGCTTGGTTATGTATTCCGGGATGATCTGTCATCTGATACAGAGTACATATTTGAACGGATCTGATCAATAATATGATATAAAGAAGAACTGCTGCCCTAGACGGGATGCCTGTGGCAGCAGTTTTTGCTTTTATGAAAAATCAGTTATGCAGCATCCGGCTGAATCAGATGCGTGCCACACCACTGTCGCGTGCAGCTTTTGCTACTGCCGCTGCCACAGCTTTTCCAACCCTTGGGTCAAATGCTTTTGGAATAATGTATTCTTCATTCAGCTCATCATCAGAGATCAGCTCAGCCAGAGCCTGAGCGGCTGCCAGCTTCATCTCCTCATTGATATCTTTTGCGCGGACATCGAATGCTCCGCGGAATACTCCCGGGAAAGCCAGGACGTTGTTGATCTGGTTGGGGTAATCACTTCTTCCGGTGGATACGACCCGGGCACCGCCTGCTTTGGCTTCGTCCGGGAAAATCTCAGGAGTAGGGTTGGCGCAGGCAAAAATAATTGCGTCTTTGTTCATGGTTTTTACCATTTCTGTCGTTACCTGTCCCGGTGCGGAAACACCGATGAAAATATCAGCACCTTTCAGCATATCTGCCAGGCTGCCTTTTTTCTGATCCAGATTGGTGAGAAGAGCCATTTCTTCTTTTACCCAGTTCATGTTATCGGGGCGGCCTTTATAAATTGCTCCGGAACGGTCACACATGGTGATATTGGGGAACCCTGCGGACAGAAGCAGTCTGACGATGGAGATAGCGGCAGCACCGGCTCCGGATGTGACGATGCGGACATCCTCTTTTTTCTTTCCAACAACTTTCAGAGCATTGGTAAGACCTGCCAGGGTAATGATTGCAGTGCCGTGCTGGTCATCGTGAAAAACAGGAATGTCGCATTTTTCTTTCAGTTTGCGCTCAATCTCAAAACATCTTGGCGCTGAAATATCTTCCAGGTTAATTCCGCCAAAAGAGCCGGAAAGAAGATAAACGGTATTGACAAATTCATCTACATCCTTGGATTTGATGCACAGCGGAAAAGCATCTACGTCACCAAAGGCTTTAAATAGAACACATTTTCCCTCCATGACCGGCATTCCGGCTTCAGGGCCGATGTCACCGAGTCCAAGGACTGCGCTGCCATCTGTGATGACAGCACACATATTGTGGCGTCTGGTCAGTTCGTAGCTTTTTTCAGGGTCTTTCTGTATTTCCAGGCATGGCTGTGCAACACCCGGAGTATAAGCAAGTGAGAGATCATCTTTGGAAGCGACAGGAACGCGGGAGATCACCTCGATCTTTCCTGCCCATTCGTGATGAAGTTTCAGTGATTCTTTTGCGTAATCCATTATGTTCTCCTTTCTGTATCAGTCTTCAAATGGGAAATGAATATCTGTCAGGCCGAATTCATCGCGAAGCTGGATAAATTCTTTCTGAACTGCTTCAGTAACAGGTACACCTTTGTCCTTGCGATACATCCATGTGTCATATTCTTTTTCGCCGGCAGTGTAAATACGGGACTGTCCCGGTGCTTTTTCAGACGCACGGAGTTCTCTTAAGATATCACCGCAGGTCTTTTTGAACGCATCAGCTCCCATGAAGGCTTCTGTATCGATGGCGATGAAGAAATGTCCGAGATGGTAAGGACGGATGTTTCCTTCTTCGTCTTTGCCGTCCAGATCTTTCAGGAAAATACCGGACTGCAGAGCTGCTGAGAGGATTTCGACCACAGCTGCGTAGCCGTATCCTTTATATCCGGCAAAGGTTTCGCCCAGGCCGCCAAGAGGTGCCAGTGCGGCTTTCTGGCTGCGGATGTCTTTCAGAATCTGTTCACTGTCAGTCAGCTCTGAACCGTCTCTTGCGATTACCATGCCTGCCGGTACGTCATGTCCGATACGTGCGTAATATTCAATTTTTCCATTCTGGATAATGGAAGTTGCACAGTCCAGCATAAACGGGAAAGGCTCGTCTGTGGGCAGACCGAATGTCAGAGGGTTCGTTCCCATCATATTTTCCACGCCAAAAGTAGGAGCGATGGATGGACGCGCATTGGTTCCGGTAATACCGATCATGTTTTCTTTTGTTGCCATTGTTGCCCAGTAACCGGCGATGCCATAGTGAGAAGAATTTCGTACGGCAACCATACCCATACCATATTTATGTGCTTTTTCAATACACATATCCATTGCTTTTTTGCTGGCAACCATACCCATACCATCGTTGGCATCCAGTACAGCAGTAGTTGGTGTTTCTTTCAGAATATCAATTTTGGTGACAGGATTGAGGATGCCTGCTTTGATGCGGTCTACGTAAATAGGTTTAAAACGGTTGCAGCCATGGCTTTCAATACCACGACGGTCGCTTTCAAGCAATACATCGGAGCAGAGACGTGCGTCCTCTTCCGGCAGGCCCAGTTTAACAAAAACGGAAGTCATAAAATGATCCATTAATTCCCATGATACATAAGGTCTAGTGTCTTTTTCCATTACATTTCCTCCTTATACTGAAAACTCAGCGGCGTAAACATATACAAAAAAAGCGCTGTAAATAGACACTGTTAAAAGTGTCTCGTTATACATCGCATCTCTTACGCTCACGCTTATCTTTATTAAGTTATTTTCACTATAACATTCGCAAAAAAACTTGTCAAGTAAAGCATTGAGAAAAAACATAGACGAAAAGATATATAGGACTGTGAATGGGAAATCAGGAAGAAAATTGTGTTGCCGGTATTCAGGAGGAAAATTGTGAGTTGCCGGTATGAAATAAAATAATAGAGAAATTTTCTCTATAAGTGACATTGACAGCTATTAACAATAATGATAAACTAACAAAAGTTATACATTACTAATTTCTGGATCTGGTGAATGACGCAAGAAATTCACTTTATTTTTTATTATGAAGTTAGATAAAACTAACAAAAAAGGAGGGACTGAATGAGTATTGTTATAATTGGTGGAAATGAATGTATGGTCTGTCAATATGAGAAAATCTGTAAAGACTATGGTTGCAAAGCGAAGATATTTGCGAAGGAAAAAGGCTGTCTGAGAAAAAAACTGGGGAATCCTGATCTGATGATCCTGTTTACAAATACGGTATCTCATAAGATGGTGAATACTGCTGTGACGGAAGCAAAAAAGAATAAAATCCGGATCGCAAGGACACATTCCAGCAGTGCGGCAGCACTGACGAACGTATTGGAGACTTACTGCAGATAAAGAGAAAGACAATGCTGAAAAACATGCCTGAAAGGGATGTTTTCCAGCATTCTGAGAATCAATGCATATCATCTGCCGGGAACGGATGAAAATAACAGTCAGCTCATATCAAGCTCTGCAAGATTTTTCTTCAGTTCCAGCATTTTATCACGCAGTTCTGCGGCAAGTTCAAAATTAAGATCAGCGGCAGCAGAGCGCATCTGTTTCTCAACCTGGGATATCAGTTTGGTGAGCTCTTTGCGGTTCATGGATTCCGGATCTTTTTTCAGTTTATCCTCTGTTTGGGCGACTGCTTTGGAAACAGCAATCAGATCACGGACCGCTTTTTTGATCGTTGTCGGAGTGATTCCGTGTTCTTTATTATATTCCTCCTGAATTGCACGTCTTCTCTCTGTCTCATGGATTGCATTACGCATGGAATCTGTCATGGTATCCGCATACATGATCACGTGTCCCTCGCTGTTGCGGGCAGCACGTCCGATCGTCTGGATCAGGGAAATCTCTGAACGCAGGAAACCTTCCTTATCCGCATCCAGAATCGCTACCAGGGTAATCTCCGGAATATCAAGA
>JALEHU010000038.1 GCA_022770365.1 Blautia sp.
CGGAAATCATCCAGGTTGGCTTTGGACGCGGCTACAGCTGCAATACCGGAGCCCGGGAAGCTGACCTTGGATGTGGAAGTAAATTTATAAACAATATCCGGATTGCCTGCTTTTGCGCATTCTCCCAGAATTTCTACCAGAAAGTCCTGGTTGTCATCGTATAAATGATGGATGCTGTATGCATTATCCCAGTAGATACGGAAATCCGGTGCTGCAGGTTTCAGGCGGGCAAAGCGCTCTACTGTCTCTTTGGAATAGGTATAACCCTGAGGATTGGAGTATTTCGGCACGCACCAGATGCCCTTGATGGCGTCATCTTCGCTTACCAGTTTTTCTACCATATCCATATCCGGGCCTTCCGGAGACATGGGCACATTGATCATCTCGATGCCGAAGAATTCGGTGATTTTGAAATGACGGTCATAGCCAGGCACTGGACAGAGGAATTTCACTTTATCAAGCTTGCACCATGGGGTATGACCCATCACACCGTGAGTCATGGAACGTGCAATGGTGTCAAACATAACATTCAGACTGGAGTTTCCATAGATGATGATATGATCCGGATCTACTTCCGACATTTCGCCAAGAAGTCTCTTGGCTTCCGGAATTCCGTCGATCACACCGTAGTTACGGCAGTCTACGCCTGTTTCGCACTTCAGATCCGCTTCGCTTGACAGAACATCCATCATTCCCATGGAAATATCAAGCTGATCTGCGCTGGGTTTGCCTCGGGACATGTCAAGAGAAAGACCTTTGGCTTTGGTTTCGGCATACTGCCGGGAAAGTTCCTCTTTGAGCGCAAGAAGTTCTTCTCTGCTCATTTCTGTGTATTTTTTCATAAATTTCCTCCTCGTCAGCTCCGTGGGGGCGGCGCTGAAATATTGTTATTGCTATTTTATATTTCCTCTGTATATCTTATACATTTTAGTATGCTAAATTCATGATTGTCAAGTATTTTATATATTGGTCTGTATCCAATAGCTGCCACGTGATTTTCCTGTCAGGAATGCTGCGCACCAAAGTGCTGTTCTATCATTTTCAGAACATCAGGTTTTAGAGAAATACACCATGAAACTCTGACAAAACGACAAAACCGCCAGCCCTTGATTTTACTGGGCTGACGGGACTTTTTACTGTTTTTTCTCCAAAAACGCGAAGAATCTGTCTGTCTGTTATTTGCCTGCTTTTCTCCAAAAACGTGAAAATTCTATTTGTCTGTTATTTTCTTGCCTTTTACTTTACGGTCACCTTACACTTCACACTCACAGAGCCTGATGTGACTGTGATGGTAGCAGTTCCTTTCCTGATTGCCTTCAGTTTTCCGGAAGAGCTTACGCTGACCACGTTCTTGTTGGAACTCTTGTATGTAAGCTTCTGGGTGCTGTAAAGCGGCTGTAAAACGGGTTTCAAAGAACCGGAAGCTCCCTTTTTCAAAGTCAGTTTTCCTGACACACCTATGATCTTTTGGGTTTTTATCGTTCCGCTCTGCACATTGACAGTCAAGGTTTTCTTGGCGCCTGCCTTTGTCGTGATGGTCAGTTTTACAGTACCGGTCTTGCTGCCTGCTTTCAGCGTTATCTTTCCGCCTGCTGTAAAACCGGTTACTTTCAGAACACTGGTATTGCTGGATTTCACACTCTTCAGGGAATCTCCCCTTGCCATCGTTGCCTGCAAGCCTGTAAAGGTCTGTTTCTTCTGCAGTTTCATACCGGAAAGGTTCAATTTCACGTACGCTTTCAGTTTGTTTCCTGATTTGACCAGCCGGTATTGGGCACAGACCATACACTTCTGTTTGTAAATAGCCGGAGAGGTGACAGTTGCTGACTTGTAGAAGGTTTTTGTACCTGACAAGTAATGCTGATCATAAGCCTTGTATCGCATATAACCGCAGCGGGAACAATGGAGTTCTTTCAGACAATTGCGCGGCGGATAGGTGTGTCCAAACTTGTCTTTCAAAACTTTGGAACATCTGGTACATTTCTGTGCCGTTGTACAGGTAGCCGCCGGACCCGGGATATGGTCTGTTGGTCCGCTGATTACAGCTTTGCAGCGGACGCATGTGACATTAGTGGTGCATCCGCCCGTCTCTATATGCCCAAGCGCTTCTTTGAGAATTTCCCCACAGGTGGTACAGGTCTGAGGATTGGTACAGGTAGCCGCTGCTCCGGCTGTGTGGCTGTGGTAGATGTTCACTTTCAGCATATGCTGAACTGTTCCGTCATGTAAAACGACATAAGTTGTTCCGGTCTTCAATCCTCTTACTACAGCGACCGGCCCCAACTGATCGATAATATCAACTCTCCCTGTCATGGACGATCTCAACAGCCAGGTAAAATCACTGGCGCATAAAACGACAGGCAAGCCTACATTATTATAGTGAACCGGTACTAATCTTTCATCTTCGTACTGCCTGATAGTAATCGTCTGCCCATATCTGCAAAGAGTGTTATCCTCCTTGCTTGCCCAGAGATGCAGATTAGATTGGGCTACGCTGACTTTCTTTGTCATTGCCGCTCTGTTCGTCCCTGATGAGACTGTGTCCGGACATGTGCCATCGGTAAAAAGCTGTACCCAATAATAATATCCATTATGGACATAACAGCCGATCCCAATCTGCGTATATGAATCACTTAACATGGTTTCTCTGTGTCCGGTTGTAGACTGCATCCAGCCATTATTCACCACGCTGTAAGCTGAGCTGTAGCCGTAAGCGATGTTTTCACCCCAGCTGTTATAACCATATTTTACATAAGCATCAATGGCTGTTCTTACCGCTCCGCCATCCGGTCGCTCATGATCAGTCAGCACTGCGATTTCCCACGCCCTTTGCATGGCGGCTTCCTGAAGCTGCGAATTCATATTAAGCTTGCTCTTACTATTCGCAGCCCTCTGTCTATTTGTCTCCTGAAATGCCTCGTAAGCATCCGCATAGTTTGAATTACCGCTCAAGGTCACTTCAACCGCTGCAAACACAGTTATGCTGAACATCATACTAAACACTGCGCTGCACAACAGAATCCAAAGTTTTCACCAGTTTTTTCTCATACCCTTCCTCCCATTTGCTTTTATGTTTGTTATTGTAACATAGGTGTTAAATATTTCCAATATTTCATTTGTATGATACAAGGGTCAAAAGGTCATGTGTTCCATGCTTGCATGAAAAAACATGACTTTGGGACCCGCAAAAACATGAGAATGTAGCCCGAATAGGGCGGAGTTCGAATGTTTTTAGGATTTCGGGAGCACAAAGTGCGGAGAAATCCGTGTATCAGAGGGGTCAAAATACCTTTTGACCCCATCATCTTTGTATGAAACTTATAAAAAACCTCGTAAATAATCGGAAAAACAGGTCTTTCTTCAAAATGTCGGCCGGTCGGTACATTGTTATTTTTCAGCGGGAATGTCTTGCGAAATAAACATTTTTCACCTATACTAATGATAATGTGGTCAAAAGGTATTTTGACCTCTCTGTTACACGGATTTCTCCGCACTTTGTGCTCCCGAAATCCTAAAAACATTCGAAATCCGCCCTATTCGGGCTACTTTCTCATATTTTTGCGGGTCCCAAAGACATGTTTTTTCATGCAAGCATGAAACACATGCCCTTTTGACC
>JALEHU010000118.1 GCA_022770365.1 Blautia sp.
TATAATTAGCGGAAAAAATCTTACAGTTTCTGAAGGCCTTAGAACAGCCGTTGAGGACAAGCTTGGGAAGCTGGAACGGTATTTCACTCCTGACACCGAAGTTGTAGTAACTTTAAGTGTGGAAAAAGAAAGACAGAAAATCGAAGTAACGATTCCGATGAAAGGCAATATCATCCGTTCTGAACAGGTAAGCAATGACATGTATGTGTCCATTGATCTTGTAGAAGAAGTGATCGAGCGCCAGCTTCGTAAATACAAAAATAAAATCGTAGACAGGCAGCAGGCCGCAGGAAGTTTCCAGAAGGAATATCTGGACAGAGAGTATGAGGAAGATGAAGAAGTTAAGATCATCCGTACCAAGAAATTTGACATCAAGCCGATGTATCCGGAAGATGCATGTGTACAGATGGAGCTTCTCGGACATAATTTCTTCGTATTCGTAAACGCAGAGACAGATCAGGTAAATGTAGTCTACAAGCGCAAAGGCAATACTTACGGACTGATTGAGCCGGAAGTGGATCGTTTTTAAAGTATGAGAAGGCGAATCGTATATTGTGCTCTTGAGGCATTCAGATATTCGCTTTGATTTTGTAACAGTTCAGAAGAATATGTGAGAGATGACTGCCCCCGGGAAGGAGTTTTTATTCCCGGGGGTTTGTCGTGCCGGAGTGAAAGTTCGGCATGTACATATTTTATTCATCAAAAATTTATTGTGTTCCTTTCTGGAAAGTGTTAGAATATACTTCGTATAGCTTTTGATTTTGAGCAAACAGCGAGGCAAATAAATGAATTTTAATTATACTAATACAAATTTTAATAAACCAACAGGAGTAAATCTATGAATGTTTTTTCAAAAGTATTCGGGACGCACAGCCAGCGGGAGGTAAAGCGTATCATGCCTCTGGTGGAGAAGACAGAAGCTCTGCGCCCGGAAATGCAGAAGTTAACAGATGAACAGCTTCGGGACAAGACTAGAGAGTATAAGAAACGCCTGTCAGAGGGTGCGACTCTGGATGACCTGCTTCCGGAAGCATTTGCAACGGTTCGTGAAGCTGCGAAGCGTGTACTTGGCATGGAGCATTACCGCGTACAGATCATTGGCGGCATCATCCTTCATCAGGGACGTATCGCAGAGATGAAAACAGGTGAAGGTAAAACCCTCGTTTCCACTCTTCCCGCATATCTGAATGCGCTGGAAGGAAGAGGAGTTCATATTGTTACAGTCAATGATTACCTGGCAAAACGTGATGCCGAGTGGATGGGCAAGGTTCACGAATTCCTGGGACTGACTGTAGGCGTGGTCCTGAATGATATGAAGCCGGAGGAACGCCGTGCGGCATATGGATGCGACATCACCTATGTTACCAATAACGAACTTGGTTTCGACTATCTTCGTGATAACATGGTTATTTATAAAGAGCAGCTTGTGCAGAGAGAACTGCATTATTGTATCATCGATGAAGTTGACTCTGTCCTGATCGATGAGGCACGTACCCCGCTGATTATTTCCGGTCAGAGCGGCAAATCCACCAAGCTTTACGAGGTCTGCGATATTCTTGCGAAGCAGCTTGAGCGCGGTGAAGCCAGCCATGAGATGACCAAGATGGCCGCGATCATGGGTGAGGAAGTGATTGAGACAGGAGATTTTGTCGTCAATGAGAAGGATAAGGTGGTAAACCTTACCGAACAGGGTGTCCATAAGGTGGAGAAATTCTTTAACATTGACAACCTGGCGGATCCGGAGAATCTGGAGATCCAGCATAATATCATTCTGGCTCTGCGTGCCCATAATCTGATGCATAAGGACCAGGATTATGTTGTAAAAGATGATGAGATTCTGATCGTCGATGAATTTACCGGACGTATCATGCCGGGACGCCGTTATTCAGACGGACTTCATCAGGCAATCGAGGCGAAGGAACATGTGAAGGTGAAACGCGAGAGCAAGACTCTTGCAACCATTACCTTCCAGAACTTTTTCAATAAATATGATAAGAAGGGCGGTATGACCGGTACAGCTCTTACCGAAGAAAAGGAATTCCGTGATATTTACGGCATGGACGTTGTAGAGATTCCTACCAACAAGCCGGTTCAGCGTAAAGACCTGGATGATGCCGTTTACATGACAAAGAAAGAGAAATTCAATGCGGTAGTCCGTGCTGTCAAGGAAGCCCATGACAAACAGCAGCCGGTTCTGGTTGGTACGATTACCATTGAGACTTCCGAGCTTTTGAGTAAGATGCTGCGTAGAGAGGGCATTTTGCATAATGTCCTGAATGCCAAGTTCCATGAGCTTGAGGCGGAGATCGTAGCACAGGCAGGACAGGCAGGAGCAGTTACCATTGCTACCAACATGGCAGGCCGTGGTACTGATATCAAGCTTGATGAGATTGCAAGAGAGGCCGGCGGTCTGAAGATCATCGGTACAGAGCGCCATGAGTCCAGACGTATCGATAATCAGCTTCGCGGCCGTTCCGGACGTCAGGGGGATCCGGGTGAATCCCGTTTCTATATTTCTCTGGAAGATGACCTGATGCGTCTGTTCGGATCCGAGCGTCTGATGAAGGTATTTACTTCCCTTGGCGTGGAGGAGAATGAGCAGATCGAGCATAAGATGCTTTCCAGTGCGATTGAGAAAGCTCAGGAGAAGATCGAGTTCAACAACTTTGGTATTCGTAAAAACCTGCTGGATTATGACCAGGTAAATAACGAACAGCGTGAGATCATTTATAAAGAGCGCCGCCAGGTTCTGGACGGAGAAAATATGCGTGATACAATTTATAAGATGATCACGGATATTGTAGACAGCACCGTGGATATGTGCTTCTCTGATGACGTGGATTCTGAAGAATGGGATCTTGACGAGTTTAACTCTGTACTTCTTCCGATCATCCCGGTCCAGCCTCTGACTTCCGAAAAAGTCAAAGGCAAACGCAAGAATGAGATGAAACATGAAGTCAAAGAAGAAGCAGTGAAACTTTACGAAGCAAAAGAATCCGAATTCCCGGAGGCAGAGCAGCTTCGTGAACTGGAGCGCGTGGTACTTCTGAAGAGCATTGACAGCAAGTGGATGGATCACATTGATGATATGGAGATTCTCCGACAGGGTATCGGACTTGCTGCATACGGCCAGCGTGATCCGGTTATCGAGTATAAGATGAGCGCTTATGAAATGTTTAACAACATGACGAATTCCATTCAGGAAGATACTGTCCGGATGCTGTATCATGTACATGTAGAGCAGAAGATTGAGCGTGAGCAGGTTGCAAAAGTTACCGGAACCAACAAGGATGACTCTTCCGTAAGAAAACCGGTCCAGAGAAAAGAAATCAAAGTATATCCCAACGATCCGTGTCCATGCGGTAGCGGCAAGAAATACAAACAGTGCTGCGGACGCAAGGCTGCAAAAGTATGAAAAATCGGCGTATCCCCCTCAGTTTCTGGTGGGGGATGCGCCGAATTGTTTTTTATAGGCACGTACAAAAGTGGTATAGTCCCGAAAGCCGCTCTGCATGGCTGCCTTCATGACAGGAACACCCTGTGAGATCAGGGAGCGTGCCGTCAGAAGCCGCTTGCTTATGATGTAATTGTGAATCGTGTAGCCTGTTTCTTCTTTGAATTTGCGCATCATATGGTATTTGCTGAGATAGTATTTCTGCGCCAGAACATCAACAGACAAATCTTCGCTCAGGTGCTGATTGATATAGCGGACAAGATTTTCCACCTGAGAATCAAAGGTGTAGGATTTCTGGTCAATAATATAGTTTTCTTCCAGAAAAATCCGGTTCAGATATACCATAAACTGAGAAAACAGCGCATAACTCAATAGCTCTGAGCAAAAAGCCTTTCCGTTCAGGGAACTTTCCAACTCCATGAGGATGTCTTTCAGGCGTTCCTGTACCTGGGAATTCAGCCGGATGAAGTTAAAACTGCGGTCATGAGCGCGCTGGAAACAGGTAGTCAGTGCCTGATCATGGATATCTTCCCGGATCCACAGAATAAATCGCTCATAAGGCACGGAAGTATCGATTTCCGGTTTGTGGATGGCACCCCGGTTCACCAGAAGAATATCCCAGGGCTTCAGGTGGTAGGCTTTGCCTTCGATGTGATAAGTGACTTTTCCTGAGAGAAAAACGATGATCTTATGAAAATCGTGATAATGATAGCGATATTCCCGCTCTGTCTGGTCTTTGATATGAAAAAGCCGATATTCTTCATGGAGATAACCGGATTTTTCAGTTGGTTCTGATGAAGATATGATAATGCTCACTCCCCTCATTGATGCAACTCTGGAAAAATTTCCGTTAACGATGATGGAGTCAGAATACCTGTTGACTCATCATCATTATATATTTGAATTCTGCTGTACGCAATGAAAAATAATTTCTATAAAAGCCAATATATAAAAGCCAGTGGAAAATAATTCTCAAAAAACCTATTGACAAAGTAGGAAATAAATGGCAACATTCCAACAAACATACTAATTAAATATGTAAATTAAATTATATAAGTGCAAAATCAAAATCAGATAAAAGAAAGGATAAGTATATAAATTATGGCAAAGAGAAATTACAGATTTGAGACATTACAGCTTCATGTGGGACAGGAACAGCCGGACACTGCGACAGACGCACGTGCAGTACCGATTTATCAGACTACTTCTTATGTATTCAAAGACTGTGCACAGGCAGCGGCACGTTTCAGCCTTGCTGAAGGCGGCAACATTTACGGTCGTCTTACCAACTCCACACAGGGCGTTTTTGAAGACCGTGTGGCAGCTCTGGAAGGCGGTGTGGCAGGTCTGGCAGCAGCATCCGGTGCAGCAGCGATTACTTATACCATTCAGGCCCTGGCTAAGCAGGGAGACCACGTAGTTGCTCAGAATACCATTTATGGCGGAAGTTACAACCTTCTGGATACCACACTTCGTGATTATGGAATTGACACTACATTTGTTGATGCGCATAATCTGGAAGAAGTAAAGGCAGCTATCCGTCCAAATACAAAATTCGTCTATCTGGAGACTCTGGGAAATCCGAACTCTGATATTCCTGATATTGATGCTCTTGCTGACATTGCGCATGAGCATAAGATTCCGCTGGTAATTGACAATACTTTCGGAACTCCGTATCTCATTCGCCCGATCGAACATGGTGCAGATGTAGTCGTTCATTCCGCAACGAAATTCATCGGCGGCCACGGAACATCTCTGGGCGGTGTGATCGTGGACAGCGGCAGATTTGACTGGGAAGCTTCAGGCAAGTTCCCGCATCTTACCGAGCCAAACCTGAGCTACCATGGCGTTTCCTTTACGAAAGCTGTGGGACCAGCTGCATTTGTAACCTATATACGCGCAATTCTCCTTCGTGACACTGGTGCGACGATTTCTCCGTTTAACGCTTTTATCCTTCTCCAGGGGCTTGAAACACTTTCCCTTCGTCTCGACCGTCACGTGGAGAATGCGCTTAAGGTTGTTGACTATCTGCAGAAGCATCCGCTGGTGGAAAAGGTAAATCATCCTTCCCTTTTGGATCATCCGCAGCATGCATTATATGAGAAATATTTCCCGAATGGCGGAGCTTCTATTTTTACCTTTGAGATAAAAGGCGGTGTGGAAGAAGCACAGAAATTCATCGATAGTCTGGAGCTGTTTTCACTTCTTGCAAATGTAGCTGATGTGAAATCACTTGTGATTCATCCGGCGACCACCACTCATGCACAGCTAAGTGCAGAGGCTCAGCTTGCTGCCGGAATTAAGCCGAATACCATTCGCCTTTCCATTGGTACGGAACACGTTGACGATATTATTGAAGACCTGGAGCAGGCATTTGAAAAACTGCAGTAACACTGATATTTATGATTGTTTTATGGAGTGCATTTTAAGAACACAGACATACAGGAACGAAAGGCTCTGTATGTCTGTGTTCTTTCTGAATAAAAGCATTTTTTGCAATATACAGGGCAGTTTCTTCTATATACATGGAAAAAATAAAAGATATAATAAAGGATAGATGATTTATGAAAATAAGATTACATGGGTAGCACTGTCAAAAAAGGATTGAAGAAAGAGAGGATTTGCCATGAATGACTGTATCACAATGATGAAATATCAGGGACTTGGAAACGACTACCTGATTCTGGATCCCAATAAAAACCGTGTTCAGTTACAGGGAAAAAAAATTGCCTTGATGTGCCAGAGAGGTTTTGGACTGGGAGCTGACGGTGTGCTTTACGGACCTGTGGATATCAATGGAAAAATGGGTGTGCATATTTACAACTCAGATGGAAGCGAATCCGCTATCAGCGGCAATGGTGTGAGGATCTTTGCAAAATATCTGATGGATCATGAATATGTCAAGGAGCAGAAATTCAGCATAGAGACTCTTTCAGGACCGATTGAGGTGGAATGTCTGAACGGCCGTGCGACGGAATTTCGTGTAAATATGGGCAAGGCTTCCTTTATTTCAAAAGAAATCCCGGTGACAGGCGAGATACGTGAAGTGATTAATGAGTCATTTACATTTCATGGCAGAGAATACAAAGCAACATGCCTCACAGTGGGTAATCCGCACTGCATCATTTTTACAGACAAAGTGACACCGGAAATGGTCAGGGAACTTGGTCCCTATGTAGAAAACGATGACCGTTTTCCGGAACGTATGAATCTCCAGATCTGTCATCTGATCGACAGAGGAAATCTGGATATTGAAATCTGGGAACGCGGTTCCGGCTATACCAGAGCTTCCGGAACAGGCAGCTGTGCGGCAGCGATTGCAGCTCACCGTCTTGGTCTTGTGGAAGACCGCATTAATGTTAATCAGCCGGGCGGTATGATCGAAATTGACATCAGAGAAGATGGAACCATTTATATGATCGGAACGGTCGGATATATTGCAGATGTCAGCATTGCAGAGAGCTTTTTCTCATAACTGATAAGTTTTATTCGTGATGAATGCCCCCATTCCAGAGTCTTAAACAGACCGGAATGGGGATTTTTTTATTGTTCTGGTGTAAGTAGTGATTTTTGCACATCTTTATTTGCGTTTTTGCGCCTGATATGCTATTGTATACATTGAGTTATGATGCCCGGATTTCTGCTGATACAGAAGTATTAAGAACGGGATTTTTCATAATTAATATATAGAAAGAAGGTGAAGCTATGGTTGAATTAGATCAGTTCAAGACAATTCTTGCAGCCTATACCGAACCATTAGTGGAAGTGAGGGATTCACTTTGACCTCGCTAATAAAGAGCAGAGAGTCGAAGAGTTAGAGCGCGAAATGGAAGCGCCGGATTTCTGGGATGACGCAGAAAAATCCCAGATGAAAATGAAAGAATTAAAAAGCCTGAAAGATGATATGGAGACCTATCAGAGTCTGGTAACGCAGATGGAAGACATGGAAACCATGATTGAAATGGGCTACGAAGAAAACGATCCGGAGCTTATTCCGGAAATCCAGGAAATGCTGGATCAGTTTGAAAAAGATTTTGACAGCATCCGTGTAAAGACCCTTTTATCGGGAGAATACGATACTGAAAATGCCATTATCAAACTGAACGCAGGAGCCGGCGGAACAGAAGCCTGTGACTGGTGCGGCATGCTTTATCGTATGTATACCCGCTGGGCAGACCGTAAAGGCTTCAGTGTGGAAGTCCTTGATTATCTGGATGGCGATGAAGCCGGAATCAAATCTGTCACATTCCAGGTTAATGGAGAAAATGCCTACGGTTATCTGAAATCCGAAAAAGGTGTTCACCGTCTCGTACGTATTTCCCCGTTCAATGCAGCAGGTAAGCGCCAGACATCTTTTGTATCCTGTGATGTTATGCCGGATATTGAGAAAGATCTTGATGTGGAGATCAATGATGAGGATATCCGTATCGATACCTATCGAAGCAGCGGCGCCGGCGGCCAGCATATCAACAAAACATCTTCTGCGATCCGTATCACACATTTCCCCACAGGAATCGTGGTACAGTGTCAGAATGAGCGCTCCCAGCACATGAATAAAGACAAAGCCATGCAGATGCTGAAAGCCAAACTGTATCTTCTCAAACAGCAGGAAGCAGAAGCAAAACTATCCGGTATCCGCGGGGAAGTGACTGATATCGGCTGGGGCAATCAGATCCGTTCCTATGTTATGCAGCCATACACAATGGTCAAGGATCACCGCACCAACGAAGAGACGGGCAATGTGGACGCAGTGATGGACGGCGGTATTGATCTTTTTATTAATGCATATCTGAAGTGGATCGCATTATCAAAGAAGCCTGCATCTGCGGAATAAATATACGATTTGATCCGTAATGAAAAAAGTCTTGCAGAGATTTTCCGGTTATGGTAAGATATCTCTCGTGGAAAAACAAATGTCTCTAAAAAGCGGACATTGATCAAACGGAAAACTTTGCAGGATTATAAATGGATAGGAAGATCAAAATGCAGAAACAGGCAGAAAAGAAAAAATATTTTGTAGTAAGGGAACGTGCGGTTCCGGAGGTGCTGTTAAAAGTAGTGGAAGCAAAGCGCCTTCTTGATTCCGGAAAAGTCCTCACTGTACAGGAGGCTGCTGAACAGACCGGGATCAGCCGCAGTTCCTTTTATAAATATAAGGATGATATTTTCCCTTTCCATGAAGATGCGAAAGGGAAAACTATTACTTTCATAATCCAGATGGATGATGAACCGGGACTTTTGTCAAATGTACTCCGGACGATTGCACGCTTTCACGGCAATATCCTTACCATTCACCAGAGTATTCCCATTAACGGAGTGGCAACTCTGACACTCAGTGTGGATATTCTTCCGGGAAAGGGAGATGCAGAGGCAATGGTAGAGACAATTGAACAGAGTGAAGGAATACACTACCTGAAAATACTTGGCAGAGAGTAATAGACCTGCATCTTCAGACAAACAGAGCAGATGGCGGAGAATTACGCATACTACATTTCACGCAGGATAAGCGTACGGAGGACAAAATGATAAATATAGCAGTCTTAGGATACGGCACCGTAGGAAGCGGTGTTGTGGAAGTAATCAATACCAATCATAAAAGTATCAACAAACGCGCAGGCGAGGAGATCAATATCAAGTATGTTCTGGATCTGAGGGATTTCCCGGGAGATCCTGTGCAGGACATTCTTGTCCATGACTATGAGGTGATTGCCGGTGATCCGGAAGTGGACATTGTGGTAGAAGTCATGGGGGGATCGAGCCGGCGTATACTTTTGTAAAGAGAGCCCTTGAATCAGGAAAAAGCGTCTGCACTTCCAATAAAGCCCTTGTAGCCAAGCATGGTCCGGAGCTGATGGAAATTGCAAGAGAAAGAGATATCAACTTCCTGTTTGAAGCAAGCTGCGGAGGCGGTATTCCCATTATCCGCGCACTGAATTCTTCTCTCACAGCAGATGAAATCGATGAGATTACAGGAATTCTGAATGGAACAACCAACTATATGCTTTATAAAATGAGCACGGAAGGCTGTGAATTTGATACCGTATTAAAGGAAGCTCAGGCAAAAGGTTATGCGGAGGCAGACCCGACAGCTGATGTGGAAGGTTATGATGCCTGCCGTAAGATTGCCATTCTTTCCTCTCTGGCATACGGATATTTCCTGAATTATGAGAATGTTTATACAGAAGGAATCACCAGGATCACACCGGAAGATATGGCATATGCCAGAGAGCTTGGCATGACCATCAAACTTCTGGCAACCAGCCGCAAGGTGGGAGAGGATTCTTTTTATGCGATGGTGGCACCATTCCTTCTGAGCCAGAAGAGTCCGCTTTACAGTGTCAATGATGTATTTAATGCTGTATTTGTACATGGCAATGTTCTGGGAGACGCCATGTTTTACGGAAGCGGTGCCGGCAAGCTCCCGACTGCCAGCGCAGTAGTAGCCGATGTAGTGGATGAGGCAAAACATCTTCACAGAAACATTATGACCAACTGGAGCAGCCATCCTCTGAAACTGATGGATATGTCTGAGGTGGAAGGAAGATTCTTTGTAAGAGTCAAAGGAACCACAGTAGATTGTGTAAAATCTGCCTTTGGAGAAGTTCAAATCGTTAATCTGAAAGAACTGCCCGACGAATTTGCGTTTATTACGTCCACCATGCGTCAGGGAGAATACGAGGAACGGATCAGAGCGCTGGCAGATAATATTCTGACGATGATCCGTGTGAAAGACTGATCATTTGTGTGAAGGTACTGAACGTTATGAATGTTCAGTACCTTCCTGCAAATACTTTTGCAATAGAGGAAATCTGAGGAGAGATTATTATGAAATACGTAGTTGTTTTAGGTGACGGAATGGCAGACTGGCCTCTGGAGGAACTTGGAGGAGGAACTCCGCTTTCCTGTGCGGAGACCCCGGTAATGGATGCACTTGCTGCTGTATCGGAGATAGGTACAGTACCGACAATTCCGGAAGGCATGGCTCCGGGAAGTGATACTGCCAATCTTTCTGTCATGGGATATAATCCGAAGAAATATTATACAGGACGTTCTCCGCTGGAAGCGCTGAGTATTGGTGTGGATATGAAGGACAGTGATGTGGTTTATCGCTGCAATATTGTTACACTGACGGAAGATGATGTGCCTTATGAGGAGCAGACGATCCTGGATCACAGCTCTGATGAGATCAGCACCGGGGATGCGGATATTCTGCTGAAAGCGGTTGCCAGGGAACTTGAGAATGACACATACCGGTTTTATACAGGTACGAACTATCGTCACTGCATGATCTGGGACAAAGGGGAGGTTCTGGAGCTGACTCCGCCTCACGATGTTCTGACCCGGAAAATCGGTGAATATCTTCCGGAAGATCCGGTGCTCCGCCATATGCAGGAACGAAGTTATGAAATTCTGAAAAATCACCCGATCAATCTGGAACGCAGGGCTAAGGGTCTGAATCCTGCCAACAGCTTCTGGTTCTGGGGTGCAGGAACAAAACCGATTCTCACTTCTTTTGAGGAGATTTATCATAAAAAAGGCGTTATGATCTCTGCTGTGGATCTTTTGAAAGGAATTGCAGTGGGAGCTGAAATGGACCGCGTCATTGTGGAAGGTGCCAACGGCGGTCTGAATACAAATTATGAGGGCAAGGCAAGAGCTGCCGTGAAGGCTCTTACAGAAGACGGATATGATTTTGCCTATATCCATGTGGAAGCACCGGATGAGATGGGCCATCAGGGCAGCATCGAGAAAAAAATCAAGTCCATTGAATATCTGGACGGACGTCTGATCCGGCTTGTCAAGGAAGGTCTTGATGCTTCCGGCGAAGATTACCGGATGCTGATCCTTCCGGATCATCCTACACCGATTCAGGTGCGTACACATGTGGCGGAACCGGTTCCATATCTTCTGTATGACAGCACAGAACTTCAGGAACATACATGGCATTATAATGAAAAAGAAGCAGCACAGGGCGGCGTAAAGGTTGCTCATGGCTGGGATATGATGAGCCATTTATTTTCAAAATAGTAATGTCTGCTGACGAAGACAGAATTGTAAGTAAAGTCGATTGAGCATTACATCGGGAGGAAACTATGTTAATTGTAAAAAAATTCGGCGGTACTTCGGTGGCAAACAAGGAGAGAATCTTTAATGTTGCCAGAAGATGTATCGAAGATTATCAGAAAGGCCATGATGTGGTGGTGGTTTTGTCCGCGATGGGCAAGTACACAGATGAACTGATCACCATGGCTCAGGACATCAATGAAAAACCGCCCAAGAGAGAAATGGATATGCTTTTTACCATTGGAGAGCAGATGTCAGTAGCTCTTATGGCGATGGCTATGAACAAGCTGAGAGTGCCGTCTATTTCTCTGAATGCATTTCAGGTTGCCATGCATACCACCAGTGTGCATGGAAATGCCCGTCTGAAACGAATTGATACGGAACGTATCAGACGTGAACTGGAAGAACGTAAGATTGTCATTGTTACGGGTTTCCAGGGAATCAACAAATACGATGACTATACCACTCTTGGAAGAGGCGGATCTGATACCACGGCAGTTGCTCTTGCAGCGGCGCTCCATGCGGATGCCTGCGAGATCTATACGGATGTGGACGGTGTTTATACAGCAGACCCGAGGAAGGTACCGAAAGCCCGCAAGTTAAAAGAGATTACCTATGATGAGATGCTGGACCTTGCCACTCTCGGCGCGGGTGTGCTCCATAACCGTTCTGTGGAAATGGCAAAAAAATACGGCGTGCCTCTGGTGGTGCGCTCCAGTCTGAATAACAGTGAAGGAACTGTCGTAAAGGAGGAAGTAACAGTGGAAAGAATGCTGATCAGCGGTGTTGCGCTGGATACAGAGGCTGTGAGAATCGCGGTTATCGGTCTGAAAGATGTACCGGGTACTGCATTTAAGGTGTTTGATACTCTGGCTAAAAAGAATATCAATGTAGACGTGATCCTGCAGTCGATCGGACGTGCCGGAACCAAGGATATCTCCTTTACCGTGGACGGAAAGGATATGGATGATGCCATGGCTGTTCTGGAGGCGAATCAGGCACGTCTTGGCTACAAGGAGCTTCATGCGGAGAGGAATATTGCCAAGCTGTCTATTGTAGGAGCCGGCATGATGAGCAACCCGGGTGTTGCTGCAAAGATGTTTGAGAGCCTGTACAATGAAGGCGTGAATATCAATATGATTTCTACTTCAGAAATTCGTGTGACCGTTCTGATTAATGAAAAAGACGGAATCCGGGCAATGAATGCGGTGCATGATGCTTTTGATCTGGCTGATTAAAGGTGAGATTCATGAGAAGTATACGTGAGTTAAAACGATTGGCAAAAAGGGCTATGGCAGGAAATGCCGGATGGCTGATTCTTGCTATGGTGGCATATACTATACTGGGACTTGCGGGAAGCCTTATGACAGACTGGTTTTTCCCGGGATCTGATATTTCGGATCTTATTCTGAGCCAGGCGTTTTATTTTATTCTGACTCTGGTCTTTGGGATTTTTTATGCCGGTGTCCGCCTTCTGTATCTGAATGTGGCAAGAGAACGGGAATATTCCATGGATAATCTGATTTATTTTTTCAGGAATAATCCGGATCATGTTATCATATGTACTTTCGCGGTAGCGTTTATCAGTCTGCTGGTTTCCATTCCAATCAATATTTATACGTATAATCTGGAAGCTGGAACAACCGTAGAATCACAGATGATGTGGGCAGTGCAGACACTGCTGATGATGGCGGCAGCATCCCTGCTCACCGAGCTTCTTACGCTTCCGTTTGAAATGATTTATTTTCTTCTGGCAGATAATCCTGAGATGAGCGGAATCGAGGCTCTGAAAGGCAGTGTGAAAATGCTGAAAGGAAATATGGGGAAACTTCTTCTTCTGAAAATCAGTTTTATTCCCCTGATGATTCTTTCAATATTTACATTGTATCTTGCTCTTTTGTGGGTCATTCCGTATATGGAGATGACGACAGTGATGTTTTACAGAGATTTGCGGGGCGAGTTTGATGTTGATCTGAATTATCGTATATCTGCTCAGGAGCCTGAAGCGGCTGACGGCCAGGGAGATGATTTCAACTCAGAAGCATGAAGCCATTGATATAGAAAATCACCGAGGAGAAGACTTATTATGGATATTATTCAGGTAATTACACAGGAACTGAATGTGAAAAAATGGCAGGTGGAAGCTGCCGTCAAGCTGATCGACGAAGGCAACACCATTCCGTTTATTTCCCGATACAGAAAAGAAGCGACAGGTTCCCTGAACGATGAACAGCTTCGAAATCTTTATGACCGGCTGACTTATCTGCGCAATCTGGAGGAGAAAAAAGCCCAGGTTATCAGCAGTATTGAGGAGCAGGGCAAGCTGACACCGGAATTGAAACAACAGATTCTGGATGCACAGACGCTGGTTGTGGTAGAGGATTTATACCGTCCTTATCGTCCAAAGCGCCGTACCCGTGCCACCATTGCCAAAGAAAAGGGACTGGAGCCGCTTGCAAATATCATCATGCTTCAGATGACAAAGAAACCGCTGGAGCAGGAAGCAGAAGCCTTCTTATCTGCAGAAAAAGAAGTGAATACCGTGGAAGAGGCACTTTCCGGTGCAAAAGATATCATTGCAGAGCATATTTCCGATGAAGCGGATTACCGTATCCACATCCGCAGCCTGACAGCATCGAAGGGCAGTGTCAGTTCCGCAGCCAAAAATCCGGAAGAATCCTCTGTATATGAAATGTATTATGAATTTGAAGAACCTGTGAAGAAACTGGCGGGTCACCGCATCCTTGCTTTGAACCGCGGCGAAAAGGAGAAATTCCTCACCGTTAAGATTAACGCGCCGGAGGAGGATATCCTGCGCTATCTGGAACACCAGGTGATCACGAAAGACAATCCGGTCACCACGCCGGTTCTGAAAGAGGTAGTAGAAGACAGCTACAAACGGCTGATCGGACCGGCCATTGAGCGTGAGATCCGCAGCGATCTGACAGAGAAGGCAGAGGATGGTGCTATTCATGTATTCGGCAAAAATCTGGAGCAGCTTCTGATGCAGCCTCCAATCGTGGGACAGGTAGTCCTTGGCTGGGACCCGGCTTTCCGTACCGGCTGCAAACTTGCTGTAGTAGACGCAACGGGCAAGGTCCTGGATACTACAGTAATTTATCCTACGGCCCCAACAACCGAAGCCAAGATCAAAGCTGCCAAAGATACTCTGAAAAAGCTGATCAGAAAATACGGAATCACTCTTATCTCAGTTGGAAATGGAACCGCATCCAGAGAATCCGAGCAGATTATTGTGGAACTTCTGAAAGAGATTCCGGAAAAAGTCCAGTATGTGATCACAAATGAAGCGGGTGCATCTGTTTATTCTGCAAGCAAACTTGCCACAGAGGAATTCCCGAATTTTGATGTGGGACAGAGAAGTGCGGCTTCCATTGCAAGACGTCTTCAGGATCCGCTGGCAGAGCTTGTTAAGATAGAGCCGAAAGCCATTGGTGTCGGTCAGTACCAGCATGATATGAACCAGAAAAAACTGGGTGAGGCGCTGAGCGGCGTTGTGGAAGACTGTGTGAACAAAGTCGGCGTAGATCTGAATACTGCGTCCGCGTCTCTTCTGGAATACATCTCCGGTATTTCCAAAGTGATCGCAAAAAATATTGTAGCTTATCGTGAAGAAAATGGTCGTTTTACAAGCCGCCGTGAGCTTCTTAAAGTAGCGAAACTCGGTCCGAAGGCATATGAGCAGTGTGCAGGCTTTACAAGGATTACCGGAGGCAAAAACCCGCTGGATGCCACAAGTGTCCATCCGGAGAGCTATGAAGCTGCTACCAGGCTTCTTGAGAAGCTGGGGTATAAGCCGGAAGATATTATCGGAGGCAAGCTTTCCGGTATTTCCAGTCAGGTGAAGGACTATAAGAAGATGGCACAGGAACTTGAGATCGGTGAAATTACTCTTCGCGACATCGTGAAAGAGCTGGAAAAACCGGCTCGTGATCCCCGTGATGAGATGCCGAGGCCGATTCTCCGCACGGATGTGCTGGATATGAAAGATCTGAAAGAAGGAATGATCCTCAAGGGAACCGTACGCAATGTCATTGATTTTGGGGCATTTGTGGATATCGGTGTTCATCAGGACGGACTTGTCCATATTTCCGAGATGAGTGAGAAATTCATCAAACATCCGCTGGAAGCAGTGAGTGTGGGTGATGTGGTGGATGTGCGTGTTCTTGGTGTGGATCTTAAGAAAAAACGAATCAGCCTTTCCATGAAAGGAATTGTCAGATAAGAGAGAGAAGAACAGTCGGTTTCTGCTGAGCGTCAGGAAACAGAACTGCAGAAACTGAGAAAATAAATAAAGTCCCCGGATTCCGTAAGCGACATGCTTATTGGAGGCGGGGACTTATTTTAATTTTCAGGTAACGGGACGTGTCTGATGTCCGGAATCTTTCTGTCAGCCTTACTGTCTGAATCAGCCTAATAATGCGGAATCATTGGAGAATTCCTTGCCGCTGGCCCTCTCAAACTGGTCCAGAAGATTGCGGACTGTCAGTTTCTTTTTTTCTTCTCCTTCGATATCAAGGATTATTTTGCCGTCCATCATCATGATCAGGCGGTTGCCGTGGGAGATGGCATCCTGCATGTTGTGAGTGATCATAAGGGTTGTCAGATGATCACGGTTGACGATCATATCGGTAATTTCCAGAACTTTGGCAGCAGTCTTGGGGTCAAGGGCTGCGGTGTGCTCATCCAGAAGAAGGAGCTTCGGTTTTTTCAGCGTAGCCATGAGAAGCGTCAGAGCCTGTCTCTGGCCGCCGGAAAGCAGGCCGACTTTGGAAGTCAGACGGTCCTCCAGACCAAGTCCCAGAGTTTTCAGAAGCTCTCTGTATTCTTCACGCTCCTTTTTGGTGATTCCCGGTCCGAGAAGACGGGTTTTGCCGCGGCGCTTTGCAAGTGCAAGATTTTCTTCGATTCCCATGGTTGCGGCAGTTCCTGTCATAGGATCCTGGAAGACACGGCCGAGATAAACAGCACGCTTGTGTTCCGGAAGTTTGGTAACATCTGTGCCGTCAATGAGAATCTGTCCCTCATCTACCAGCCAGGTACCGGCCACTGCATTGAGCATGGTGGATTTGCCGGCACCGTTGCCGCCGATGACGGTAACGAAATCACCTTCCTTCAGTTTCAGAGAAAGTCCGTCCAGAGCCAGTTTTTCGTTGATGGTTCCGGGGTTAAATGTTTTGTAGATATTCTTAAGCTCAAGCATTTGTATTTCCTCCCCGTTTTACTGGTTTTGTAAAGTATTTGCCTTTCCAGTACGGGAAAGCAAGGAAAAGTGCAACCACGAGTGCGGACAGCATCTTAAGAAGGTCTGTGTCGATTCCCATCCAGATAACAGTCTGAAGAACCAGATAATACAGAATGGAGCCAAGGACCACACTCAGCAGGCGAAGTGCAAAATTGTGGAAGATGCGTCCAAAAACAGCTTCACCGATGATAACAGCAGCCAGACCGATAACGATGGCGCCGCGGCCCATATTGACATCTGCAAAGCCCTGATACTGTGCCAGCAGCGCGCTGGAAAAAGCAACAAGACCGTTGGAGATCATAAGTCCGAGCACTTTATTGACATTGGTATTGATACCCTGTGCACGGGACATATTCGGGTTGCATCCGGTAGCACGAAGGGAACATCCCAGTTCTGTCCCGAAAAACCAGTACAGAATCGCGATGAGAAGTACGATGACTACAGCAACAATAAGAATGGTGTTCTGCAGGAACGGAACATTTTTGATATAACGCAGGGAAACCAGGAGATCATATTTGTCTACATTGATTGCCTGGTTTGCTTTGCCCATTACTTTTAAGTTTACGGAATACAGCGATAGCTGTGTCAGAATACCGGCCAGTATTGCCGGAATACCCATAAAGGTATGAAAAATTCCTGTGGCCAGACCTGCCAGCATACCGGCTCCTGTGGCGGCCAGCATGGAAACCCAGACATTATGTCCGCTCACCATCATCATGATGCAGACAGCACCGCCGGTACACATGGTACCGTCAACTGTCAGATCGGCAATGTCCAGGATACGGTAGGTAAGGTATACGCCAATAGCCATAATTCCCCAGATCAGGCCCTGCGCACAGGCACCCGGAAGGGCGTTGATTAAGCTGGTGATATTCATTTCTGATCCTCCTGGTAAAACGCAAACAGCGGGAAAGTGATACCTTCTCGCTGTTCGTGTTTATGTAGTGTGTTTGATTATCGCATATGAAGATTTATTCTGCAGATTCTTCCTCAGCGCCGATTGCTACATAGTCTTCCGGAATTTCCATACCGAGAGTTGCACAGATATCGGCATTGTATTTCTTGGTGAATTCAGGAGCGTATTCGATCGGCATTGTGGAGATGTCTTCGCCGTCACCAAGGATGCGTGCAGCCATCTTGCCGGTAGCAACGCCAAGGTCATAGTAGCTGATGGAAAGAGTAGCAACACCACAGCCTGCACAGATACCTTCCTCACCTGCGATTACCGGAACTTCAGCCGGAAGGCAGATATTGTTGATGATCTCTGTATTAGATGCAACTGTGTTGTCGGTTGGTACATAAATAACATCGCTTTCTGTAGCAGCAGTAGTTGTTACAGAAGAAAGGTCGTTGGAATCAGAGAATGCATACTGTGTACAGGTGTAGCCAAGTTCTTCCAGAGCAGCCTGAACAGTATCTACCTGATACTGGGAGTTCGCTTCAGCGGAGCAGTAAAGAAGCCCTACATTCTTGGCATCCGGGAAAAGTTCGTTAAGCATTGCAGCCTGCTGGTCAAGCGGTGCAAGGTCAGAGGTACCGGAAATATTCGTGCCGACGGTTCCGTCGAAATCATCGATTCCAAGTGCAACACCATATTCTGTAACAGATGTGCCGAGGATCGGGATATCACTCGTACCTGCAGCGGCAGCCTGAAGTGCCGGAGTAGCGTTTGCAAGGATCAGATCAACATCTTTGGATACAAAGTCGTTGATGATGGTGGAACAGGTATTGGAATCACCCTGTGCATTCTGTACTTCCAGAATTTCCACCTGATCACCCATAGCTTCTGTAAGGGCATCGATAAATCCCTGAGTAGCAGCGTCAAGAGCTTCATGCTGAACAAGCTGGCAGATACCAACTGTGTAAGTTTCCGTTTCTTCAGCGCATACCGGTACAGCACACATTCCAACTGCCATAGCAGCGGAAAGAGCTGTTGCTAAAATCTGTTTTTTCATGATTATTCTCCTCCTGATGTATTACATTTATTTGTGACTGCGTAATTTTTATAGATACGCTCACTCCTATAAGAATATAACGCTTTAAAGCGAAAAAGTCAAGAAGATGAAAAAAATAAAATAATAATTTTTGGGTATGAGAAAATGAAAAATACAATAAAGAATTTAAAGAATGTATAATTATTGTAATAAGATTGTAACACATAAATTTATAGCATTGCGGTTAAATACATTGTATGATATTAAGTAATAACGCAGCAGGAAGAAATGCTTTATGCACTGGAAAGGAGGCACTTATGATGAGAAAAAAATGGATGAGCAAAATGATGGCGGCAGGTCTTGCAGCATGTATGCTGACAGTGGGAGGGCCGGCAGATATAAGCGGACCGGCGGCTGTTCAGGCGGCAATAACAGACGGCAATGTTCTGGTAGAAGGTCTTGACAGGTCACCGGACTATTACATTGTGCCGAATTCAGACAGCGCTGAGATTTCATCGGATACGCTTTCCAACCTGTCAGACAGTGAGAGACAGATGGCGATCAATGAGATTTATGCCCGTCATGGCAGAAAATTTGTGATATCGCAGGTGCAGGATTACTTCAATGAAAAATCCTGGTATCTGGGTACGGTGGAAGCGAATTCCTTCGATGTGAATGTTTTTAACAGCATTGAAGAAAAAAATATTGAGAAACTGCAGGGGAAACTGAGCTATATCCTTCCCGGAAGTGATCTCCGCTATGTAACAGATGCGGAAGTTTCCGCTCTGACAAAAGAGCAGCAGCAGCTTGCTATTAACGAAATTTATGCCCGCCGCGGACGCAAGTTTGACATGCAGGAATATCAGGATTATTTTAATAAACAGTCCTGGTATTACGGAACGATTGCTCCGGCGGATTTTGATGAGAATGTTTTTAACGAATACGAAAATGCCAATATCAGTAAACTGTCCAATGCGATGAATTCCGGTAATTATGCAGGTTCAGGAAGCTCTTCAGCGTCTGGTGTGTATTCGGATTTTGCAGGAGAATATCACCTCTATACAGACAGTAAGGAAGTTGTGATGCAGATCAGTCTGTATACAGATTTTTCAATTACTGACGCAGGTGAGGGCACTGAGTGCGGTACTGTGACAATGATTGTATACTACATGAACGGAAGTATGGGCAAAATGTCAGGAACCATTGTGAAATCCGACGGCAATAATTATACACTTTCCGGCAAGGGAATGAATGGAATTACGGTTACCGTTGGACAGGATAACGTGACGGTGGGCAATTCCAAGAGCATTAACGGAACTTACGAAAAGACAGAAAGCTATTACAGCTGAGTCGGCTGGGCTTGTAACTGTGAAAGAAAAAGAAATACTTGCCAGTAGTGTTGTTTGCGAGTTATAATTTAATTATCCAATTTGCGATGAAGCAGCTCCGACCTGAAAGAATGGTAGAACTGCTTTTTTCGTTTCTGCTACAGGACGCAAATGAGAAATGAAAGAGAGGACTTCCGATTGTTATGGGAACAAGTTCCGGTTTTATCGGAGTATGTAAGAGCGTTGCAGCAGTTATGGGCAGCGGAGTGGCAGGATATGGTGCTATATTGGCAGCATCTTTTATCGGAGGTCTGTTTGAGACTGTATTAGGCGGATTTCTGAAGCCATTAAGGAAATTTTTCCCTGCAGTTGTTACAGGTACCGTGGTATTGTCAATCAGTCTTTCTCTGATTTCCGTAGGCATCGGTTCATTCGGCGGCGGAAGTTCAGCAGCGGATTACGGTTCTCTGGAAAATCTGTTTGTGGGATTTGTAGTACTGATCGTGATTGTTGCACTTAAGCACGGTACCAAAGGATTTACCAGTTTCTCATCAATTCTGATCGGCATCATTGTGGGATATATTCTGGTTGCCATTATGGGAATGATTCTTCCTACCACTTTTACATATGTGAATGAAGCCGGTGAAACAGTTGAAGCAACAAAAGCCTGGGTATTGAACTGGAGCAAGGTCGCGAATGCGTCCTGGTTTGCCATTCCGAAGATCATGCCGGTGAAGTGGGTGTTTGATGCCAGAGCGATCGTGCCGATCTGTATTATGTTTGTGGTTACTGCAGTGGAGACTGTTGGTGATATTTCCGGTATTACTGAAGGCGGTCTTGGAAGGGAAGCAACTGACAGAGAACTTTCAGGCGGTGTTATGTGTGACGGCCTTGGTTCTTCTTTTGCAGCTCTTTTTGGCGTATTGCCGAATACTTCTTTCAGCCAGAACGTTGGTCTGGTTGCAATGAATAAAGTTGTCAACCGTTTTTCCATTGCGACAGGCGGTATTTTCCTGATTGCATGCGGACTGTTTCCGAAACTTGCTGCTCTGATCTCCATTATGCCGCAGAGTGTTCTCGGGGGCGCGGCTGTTATGATGTTCTCATCCATTGTAGTAAGCGGTATTCAGCTTATTACGAAATGGCCTGTTACACCGAGAAATGTTACGATTGTATCTGTAGCATTGGGACTGGGCTACGGAATCGGTGCAAACTCTGCAATACTGGCACACCTTCCTTCCGGCATTTCACTAATCTTCGGGGGCTCAGGAATTGTTCCGGCAGCATTGCTGGCAATTGTCCTGAATATTGTACTTCCGCCGGATGAAAAATCTGAGGTGGAAATTGCCGAAGAGATTCTGGCAGAAAAGAAAGCAGAACAGAAGAAATAAAATAGTATTGATAGGATATGAGGGTTAAAATACCTTTTGACTTCAGTATTGTATTATAAAAAAGGTTAATATTAATAAGAGTGGGGATGCTGCATCTTATATGATAGACTGCAGTATCCCCATTTGTTATTTTTGTTATATTGTTTTATCTGTATGAAATATCCCTGCTGAACAGGAGCCCGGCAGCATCAGCTGAGAGTAATGCTAATAATCTGTCTTGTGGTAAAAACGTCCATTGATATAGTCTGTTTTGATAATATTGACGAAAGCCATGGGATCGGCTTCTTTTACCTTTTTTACCAGAATTTTTGCTTCTTCTCTTGAGACAACGGAATATATCAGGCTTGTTTTTTCATCTGTGTAACATCCGGTGCCTTCGAATTGTGTGGCACTATGATGAGTAAGCTGAGAGATTTCTTTATAAACAATATCGGGATTCTGGGTTACAATGAAGAGGGTATGCTTCTTGTACCTCTGGTGCAGAATCTGAACTGCCTGCGTGGATGTAAACTGGAATATAATGGAGTACAGTGCCCGTTCCCAGCCAAAAAGAAGACCGGCGACGATGAGGATGCATGCATTCACACCAAGGATATAATTCCAGATATCACGTCCGCTTTTCTCTGAAAAATAGATAGCAATAAAATCTGTTCCGCCGCTGCTGGTGTTGCCGATGAGACAGAGGCTGACAGCCAGTCCATTGATCAGCCCGCCAAAGATACTGATAAGCAGAGTATCATAGGTGATAGGCTGAGCAGGGATAATATCAGTAAGGATACTGGAAAGGAAAATAACACAGCAGGAACTGATGGTAAATTTCTTTCCGATAAAGCGCAGTCCTATGTATACAGGAAACAGATTCAGGAGAATGTTAATGGGCGTATATGGCACTTCCATTCTCAGATATACCCGGAAAATATTCTGAATCAGCAGAGTAAGGCCGCTGAATCCACCGGGAAACAGACCGCCGGCGCGGACAAAGGTCTTGATGTTCAAAGCAAAAATTACAGCAGCCAGAACAGCACAGCCGTAACGTTTTGCTTCAAGCTTCACATTCGTATCTTTCATGGTTCCCCTCCCGATAAAATTAATCACATTTTCATCATACCCTACCTGTATGGAAAAGTCCAGAAGCAATAGGTGAAGAATGCAAATGAAATATATTTGCCGTTTCTTCTTTGCGCATCACAACCAGCAAGCTCATGTATTGGCAGAGATAATCGATGCTTTCGAAACTCCTGAATGACACGGCATGCGCCTGTCGTCGTTTCAGCTGAGAGATTTCTGGAGAAGCAGCTCTTTTCCGGATATTCCCGGTTCTGTCATATTGACCGGATCTAGAATATGGTCCAGTTCTTCTGCACCCAGAAGTTTTTCCTGAAGAATGAGGCTGCGGACGGATTCTCCTGTCTGCAGTGCTTTTTTGGCGATGTCTGCGGCTTTCTGATAGCCTACATGAGGACAGATGGCAGTGATGATGCCTACGCTGTTTTCTACCAGATAACGGCAGCGGGTTTCGTTGGCAGTGATGCCGGATACGCAGTTGTCCACAAAGGTGCGGACAGCGTAAGCCAGTGTATCAATGGACTGGAACAGGCAGTAAAATACAATCGGCTCGAAGGCATTCAGTTCCAGCTGTCCGGCTTCGGCTGCCATGGTGATGGTAACATCATTTCCGATAATGTTAAAGGCTACCTGATTGACGACTTCCGGGATCACCGGATTTACCTTTCCAGGCATGATCGAGGAACCATTCTGTTTGGCAGGGAGGTTGATTTCTGCAAAACCGGCTCTCGGTCCGGAAGACATCAGACGCAGGTCATTGGCAATCTTGGATAAGGTTACAGCACAGGCTTTGATGGAACCGGAAACGGATACAAATGGATCCAGATTCTGTGTTGCGTCAATCAGATCAAAAGCCTGTACGAACTCCATATCAGATACTTCTACCAGATTTGGGACAATGCGGTTCAGATATGCTTCGTCAGCATTGATTCCGGTTCCCACAGCGGTTCCGCCCATATTCAGAGAGCGCATTTCATCTATGGCTTTGTCCATACGTTTAATGTCACGCATAATGGCAACAGAGTAAGCATGGAATTCCTGACCAAGACGGATGGGAACCGCATCCTGCATCTGCGTGCGGCCCATCTTGATCACGTGATCAAATTCATTTGCTTTTGCGCAGAGGGCTTTATGTAAACGTAGGAGCTCTTTCTTTAAATTTTTCAGCAGGCGGAGAGAAGTCATTTTTCCGGCAGTGGGAATGACATCGTTTGTGGACTGGCCGCAGTTTACATGGTCATTGGGATTGACGATGGAATAATCTCCCTTCTGACCGCCGAGAATCTCAATGGCACGGTTGGCAATTACTTCGTTGGCATTCATGTTCAGAGAAGTTCCTGCACCGCCCTGGATGGGATCAACGATAAAATCATCGTGGAATTTGCCTGCAAGAATTTCATCACAGGCTTTTACAATAGCTGTGGCACGTCTTTTATCCAGAATTCCGATTTCACAGTTGGTGATCGCAGCGGCTTTTTTGATATAAGCCAGACTGTTGATGATTTCCGGATGCATACTCAGACCGGTGATATGAAAGTTTTCGGCAGCACGAAGAGACTGTACTCCATAATAAACGTCTTCCGGCACATCTTTGGTTCCGATAGAATCCTTTTCTACACGATAATCGACTTTATGTTTTTGCTCCATAACGTGAATCCTCCCTCAATTTATTATCTGATAAGCGATATTGCTTCCTGTTACGCAGGCGGCAGGTATGCCTGCCGCACACAAATAAACTTCTGCAATTTTACAGTGCTGTCAGCTTTATGGCGATTTTGCAGTATTGTCAGCTTTATATTGAAAACAGTATAAACCGGAGTTATACTATAATCAAATATATATGTTTTTATAATTACTATAACTATTAAACTATTAATCATACTATATATTTAGTCATAAAAGAGCGTTACCATCTCAAAAATAGTATAGCTGTCAATTTAATATTAATCTTTAAGTGCTGAACCACAAAAGAATTGAGGAGAGAAAAATGTTTCAGGGAATGGAGTATGTTTACGCAGTATACAAGGAGAAAAGTTTTTCAAAAGCAGCGCAGAAGCTATTTATCTCGCAGCCCTCACTCAGTGCTGCGGTCAAACGCGTGGAACAGAAAGTGGGATATCCCATATTTGACAGGAGTACAAAGCCGCTGAGCCTGACGGAATGCGGTGAAAAATATATCAGTGCTGTAGAGAAAATCATGGCTGTGGAAAATGGATTTGTGGATTTTATCAATGACTGGGGTGAGCTGAAGACAGGAAGTCTTGTACTGGGCGGCAGCAGTCTGTTCTCCTCCTGGATACTGCCGCAGATTATGGGAGCATTTTCCAGAAAATATCCGCTGGTGAAAATCGCCCTGGTAGAGGAAAATACATCCAGACTGGAAGAGCTGCTGCAGAGTGGAGGAGTGGATCTTGTAATGGATAACTGCATTCTGGACAGTTCTGTCTTTGACAGGTGTGAGTACCAGGAGGAACATCTTCTTCTGGCAGTGCCCGGGAATTTTAAGATTAATGAGAAGCTTCAGGAATATGGAATCAGTGCAGAAGACATCAGGAAGGGGATATTTCTGAATCCCGAAGTTCCGGGTGTTCCGCTGGAATATTTTGAGAAAGAACCCTTTATCCTGCTGAAACCGGATAACGACACAGGAAAAAGAGCTATGAATCTCTGTCAGGATCATGGCTTTACTCCGAATGTTGTATTTGAGCTGGATCAGCAGCAGACTGCGTATAATGTTACCTGTTCCGGACTGGGGATTTCCTTTGTCAGTGATACACTGGTCAGCCTGGGCACGGATAACCCCAATGTGATTTATTACAAGCTGGAAGGGAAGGACAACACCAGGAAGTTGTTTTTTTATTGGAAAAAGGGCAGGTATTTCAGCAGGGTGATGGAGGAATTTCTGAAAACTGCAGGTGCAGGCTGTCAACAGACAGATTCCATATAATCAAGCAGCATCATTGCGAATTCCCGGGAAGAGCAGTAGTCGCAGTGCTCGTGTCCCGTCATCAGTCTGTATTTTATTTTTTCGGGCGGACAGTGGAAGGTTTCCAGTGCTTTGAGGAAAAGCTGATTCTGTTCATAGCGGCAGGGCATATCGTGATCGGCAACAATCACAAAAATATCCGGGAAAACCGTATTTTCATCAATGAAATATAAAGGAGCTGCTTCGTCAATGATAATACGCGAAGGATTCAGCCCGCGTTCGCGCAGAACATTAAAATGCGTGGTCATTTGTGCGGAGTCGATAATATAGCCGGTGATATCCGTCGTCCGGATTCCATAAGCGGAGAGATATTTCGGTGCAAAAGCCAGCATTACGGTGAGATAAGCACCGGCAGAAGATCCGCTTACAAAAATGCGGGAGATTTTCCTGTATTTCCTTATATTTGATTTCACCCAGTTTACTGCAGCAGCGGCATCTTCAATAAAATCAGGAAAAACAGCATCCGGGTACATGCGGTAATCTGCGGATACCACAACTTTGCCAAGATCCGCAAGCATGCTGAAATTATCCTGAAGATCTGTGGATTTATCACCGCTTTCCAGCCCGCCGCCGTGAAAATAAATCAGAACATCGGAGGCATTGCCGTCAGGAAGATAAAGATCAAGAATCTGCTTCCCCGGATTTTCTGTTCCATAAACAATATCTTTGATAAGTTCCATAATATACTCCTTTTTACAATCAACTTTGATGATGAATAGTGGTCAGCTGCGTTTATTATAAAATAGAATGATAGTGATGTCAAAAAAATAACATGGGATTTGCGTATTGTTTTCAAATAGATGTATGATGGAATTTATTACTGATAAATCAGGCGCGAAGCTATTCTTTACATCATCTGCCGAACCGTGTATATTTACTATGAAACAAAACCTACCGTGTAGCCAAAAAAGCGCAAACTTCCCCTATCAAGCTTTTAAATGTTTTTTTGAGCTTAACTTACAAGCTTATGCGTTAGCTACGGGAATTTCCCAGCCAAGTGCTTTTAACTTTTTAAGATACGCGTTTATCTTTCGTTCCTTATTGAATTGATTGTAATAATCAGCTCCCAGATCCTTGAAAATGACACCATCCTTGAGGATATGATAAATCGCAATGAGCATGGAATGAGCTACTGCCACATATGCACGCTTTGGCCCTCGGTGGGCACTGATTCTCATGAACTGCGCATAAAAATAGGATTTCTTATTTTTTACAGCCGCATGTGCACAGGTGATTAATGTAGTTCGCAAGAGCACATTTCCTTTTCTGGTCTTACCAGACTTTCTCTTTTTGGCACTTTCATTATCACCGGGACATAATCCTGCCCAGGAAGAAATATGTCTGTCCGTTGGAAAACGGTTCATGTCAGTACCTATGACGGAAATGATAGCCTGCGCACTGGTATTCCCTATACCTGTCACATCCTGAATCGCCTGCGAAGCCTGCTTTTCTTCGGGTTTCATGAAGTTATCTATCTCGTCATCCAGATTTTTGATATGAATGTTGAGTTCATCCAAATGGACAAGAAGTTCTTTCATCATCCG
>JALEHU010000104.1 GCA_022770365.1 Blautia sp.
GAACCTTCAGTTATTCGCACATAAAAAAGGTGTTGGTTCTACCAAGAACGGCCGTGATTCCGAATCCAAGAGATTAGGTGCGAAGAGAGCAGACGGACAGTTCGTAAAAGCCGGCAACATCCTTTACAGACAGCGCGGAACAAGAATTCATCCGGGTGAAAACGTAGGATGCGGTAAGGACTATACTTTATTTGCACTGACCGATGGTGTTGTTAGATACACCAGAAAAGGACGCGATAAGAAACAGGTTTCTATCGTTCCAGTAGAGGCAGAATAATCAAGTTGACTCAGGAGGCTTCAAATCGCTCAGGTTTGGAGCCTTTCTTTGGATTATATAAAAGTACACAATTTATATTTTTGCATATTTCTGAGACATGATTTGAGAGATTGAAAAGAGGTGGCATATGTTTGCAGACAGAGCAAAAATCAGCATTCGTTCAGGCAAAGGCGGTGATGGTCATGTAAGCTTCCGCAGGGAATTGTATGTTCCCAACGGCGGCCCGGATGGCGGTGACGGCGGCAAGGGCGGTGATGTGATCTTTGAAGTGGATGAAGGACAGAATACCCTTGGAGAATACAGATATAAAAGAAAATATAAGGCACAGGATGGCCAGGAAGGCGGCAAGCGCCGCTGTCATGGAGCAGACGGAGAGGATATTATCCTGAAGGTCCCGGAAGGGACGGTTGTCATGGAAGCGGAATCCCGAAAGGTCATTGCGGATATGTCCGGTGAGAACCGCAGACAGGTCATCTTGAAAGGCGGAAGAGGCGGTAAGGGAAATCAGCATTATGCTACGGCTACCATGCAGGTACCAAAATATGCGCAGCCGGGCCAGCCAGCACAGGAACTGGAAGTTCTGCTGGAACTGAAAGTGATCGCTGATGTAGGACTTGTGGGATTCCCGAATGTGGGGAAATCCACCTTCCTTTCCCGAGTCACAAACGCACAGCCAAAGATCGCAAATTATCATTTTACCACATTAAGTCCCAACCTTGGTGTGGTAGATACAGAAAACGGCGGCTTTGTTATTGCAGATATTCCAGGTCTGATCGAGGGAGCATCTGAAGGTGTAGGCCTTGGTCATGAATTCCTTCGTCATATTGAGCGCACAAGAGTCATGATCCATATTGTGGATGCCGCATCTACAGAGGGAAGAGATCCGGTAGACGATATTTACAAGATCAATAAGGAACTGGAAGCATATAATCCGGAAATTGCAGCCCGTCCTCAGGTGATCGCTGCAAATAAGATTGATTGTATTTTTGACGACGAAGAAAGTCCCGTTCAGCGTCTGAAAGACGAATTTGAACCAAAAGGAATACGCGTTTTTCCAATATCTGCTGTTTCCGGTCAGGGTGTAAAAGATCTTTTGTACTATGTAAAAGAGATGCTGGCCAATACGAAACAGGAACGTATCGTGTTTGAGCAGGAGTTTTTCCCGGAGGATATTCTCCTGAAAGAAAATCTTCCATATACAGTAGAGCGAAGCAAAGAAGATCCGGCTATTTTCATTGTAGAAGGACCAAAAATCGAAAAAATGCTGGGATACACCAATCTGGATTCCGAAAAAGGCTTTGCTTTCTTCCAGAAATTCCTTAAGGAAGGCGGTATTCTGGAAGAACTGGAAAAAGCCGGCATACAGGAAGGCGATACAGTGCGTATGTATGGCTTTGATTTTGACTATTATAAATAAAAGAGGAGCAATTATGACAAGTAAACAGAGAGCATATTTAAAAGGTCTTGCCATGAATATTGATCCGATCCTTCAGCTTGGAAAAGGCGGTGTAACACCGGAAAATACTGCTTCCGTGGATGAAGCCCTTGCTGCAAGGGAACTGATCAAGATCAGTGTTTTACAGAATTGCCTTTTTGATACCCGTGAGATGGCGGAAGTTCTTGCAGAGAGAACCCGCTCTCAGGTGGTACAGGTAATTGGCAGAAAAATTGTTTTGTATCGTGAAGGCAAGAACGAAAAGAAAAAAATCATTCTTCCATAAAACTCCGGAGGTCTATCTATGGAGAGCATTGTCAGGAAAAAAATCGGAATCATGGGCGGTACATTTGATCCTATCCATGTGGGTCATCTGATCCTCGGGGAAAAAGCATATGAACAGCTTGGGCTTGATAAAGTTCTGTTCATGCCGGCTGGTAATCCTCCCCATAAAAGAAATCGTGCAGGAAGAGCAACTGATCAGCAGAGAGTGGATATGGTGCGAAAAGCAATTTCCGGAAATCCTCATTTTGAATTGTCTTTAAAAGAGATGAACGAAGATGGCTATTCTTATACCTTTTATACACTTGAGAATCTGAAAAAAGAACATCCCGATACTGATTATTATTTCATTATCGGAGCGGATTCTCTTTACAGTTTTGCAACCTGGAGAGAGCCTGCAAGAATCTGCAGCGCATGCACTCTTGTAGTAGCGACCAGAGACCACACATCTGTAAAAAAGCTTGATGAAGAAATGACCTTCCTTTCCCAGCAGTTCGGCGGTCAGTTTTTGAGACTGGATACACTGAATATCGATATTTCAAGTGAGCTTATCCGTCAGTGGCTGAAAGAACGCAAAAGCCTCCGTTACTATGTACCCGACGATGTGATCCAATATATCTATCAGAACAATATTTATCATTCAGTAAGAGAGGATATCAGCACAGATGGCACAGTATGATTTTTTAAAGATGCAGAAAAAATTATCGAAATATCTGGACGAGGACCGTATGGCCCATACCATGGGAGTCATGTATACCTGTGCAGCTCTGGCCATGGTTCACAATTATGATCTGAAGGATGCCCAGGCTGCCGGTCTGCTTCATGACAGCGCGAAATGTATACCGGCAAAGAAAAAGCTGAAAATGTGCGAGGAACACAAAATCCCTGTTACAGATTTTGAAAAAGAACATACATTTCTGCTGCATGCAAAGCTTGGAGCTTATATTGCCAGAGAAAAATACGGCATAAAAGATGAGGAGATTCTGACAGCGATCACGTATCATACTACCGGACGTCCTGCAATGAGCACCCTGGAGAAAATTGTCTATATTGCAGATTATATAGAGCCTATGCGTGACAAGGCGCTGCATCTTCCAAAGATACGTAAGCTTGCTTTTGAAGATCTTGACGAGTGTATGTATGAAATTCTGAAAGATACCCTGATCTATCTGGAAGTAAATCCGAAAGATATTGACAGTACCACAAAGGATGCATTTGTTTATTATAAAGATTTACATATCGAAAGATTCAATTAAAGAAAGGATGTGTATTTATGAGCAGAGAACAGGAAATGGCATGTCTGGCCTGCAAGGCACTTGACGAAAAGAAAGGTCAGGATATTAAAGTTATTGATATTCATGAAGTTTCTGTGATTGCGGACTATTTTATTATTGCAAGCGGTTCTAATCAGAATCAGGTACATGCAATGGTTGACAATGTGGAAGAAAAACTTGGCAGAGCCGGTTTTGAACCGAAGCAGATTGAAGGTACAAGAAATTCCAGCTGGATTCTTATGGATTATGGTGATCTGATCATTCATGTTTTTGATGAAGAAAATCGTCTTTTCTATGATCTGGAAAGAATCTGGAGAGATGGAAAAGTCCTGGATGTAAAAGAATTCCTTGGCGAATAAATAAAAGAAAAGACCAATAACTGCCGCAGTATGGTGTTCCGTAATGGAAGAACATTCTGCGGCAGTTTGATGTTATGAATAAAAACGAAAAACTCCGAATACTTTACCAAGGATCTGAAGTTCGCCGTGTATAATAATGGGCTCCATGGTATCGTTCTCGGGCTGAAGACGGAAATAGCCTTTTTCTTTGTAAAAGGTCTTCACGGTTGCGGAATCATCTACAAGGGCAACTACAATATCACCATCGGATGCAGTGGACTGCTGTTTCACCAGCACCTGATCACCGTCAAAAATACCCGCATTGATCATACTGTCACCTTTTATACGAAGCATAAAACTCTGTTCATTGGGCATAAATTCTGCCGGAACAGGAAAATAACTCTCGATATTCTCAACTGCAAGGATGGGCTGTCCTGCCGCAACAGTTCCTACAAGAGGAACATTCACGACCTCGCGGCGTACCAGATTAAAATTATCATCAATGATCTCAATTGCACGGGGTTTGGTGGCATCTCTCCGAATATATCCGTTCTTCTCAAGGGCCTCCAGGTGGGAGTGAACGGAAGAAGTGGATTTAAGATTGACTGCCTCGCATATTTCACGCACTGCGGGCGGAAATCCGCGGTTGAGGATTTCATTCTTGATATAGTCAAGAATTTCCTGCTGTTTCTTACTGATTCTGCCATATGCCATAATACGATACCTCCATCGTTTATTCGCTTTAGTTTTCAACAGTATATCATAAATCGGTGAAAAATGCAAACAGATATTCGGAAAATACGTTCGGATATCCACTGGATCCAAATAAAGAAAAGCTCATGCCGCCGGTTTTTGATACCGGAAAACTTCACAGTTGCAAATATTATGATTTACATTTATAATTTATTAGAAATAAGCGCATAGAATTTGGAGCTGAGTATTTATGAAAAAGATTTTTCATATGAAACGACTTGTCGCCTGCTTTTCAGCGGCCCTGGCGCTCTGTCTTGGGAGCGGAGCTGTGGCAGAAGCAGCGACAGTTTATGAAATGTACGAACTGGTAGAGGGGACACCGTCAAAGAGCGGATATATTCCTGTTTCCGATCCGGTGGAAGAATTGACAGGAGAAACGATTTTGCCTGATGAAGAAGTATCTGAAGATTCGCAGGATTCCTTCAGTGACGGTGAGATAACTTCTGCTGATTCAGAAGCTGCCGCAGTTTTTTCACTTGATGGTGATGTTTTGTTTGATGACGGAGAAACTGATGCCGGAGATATCATAATTGACAGCGGAGATTCTGGAGAAAACCGCGAAGAAACAGGGGCTGGCGAACAGGCGACGGCTTTTATCAGTGAAGACACTCTGGAATCCCTGAATGATTCAGAAGCTGACATGTTTTCAAATGACGGTGCTGATACCATGTCTTTATACGCAGAGTCCGGACTGCCTGTACGCTACAGTCTTTCTGACTATGGATACACTACAGGAGTCAAAAATCAGAAGAATCTTGGAACCTGCTGGGCTTTCAGCAGCCTGGAATCCATTGAGACCGGACTGATCAAAAAAGGACTTGCAGATTCTACTCTGAGTTTTTCAGAAACTCATCTGTCATACAGCGCCTTTCATGGAACAACAGCGGACATCAGCAATCCTACTTCAAAAGAGACTTTTATGCAGAGCAACAATCTGTGCTGGACACGGCTTGGAGGAAACCGTTACTACAGTATAGCTACACTGGGGCGTGGATATGGTCCTGTTTATGACAGCTCTTATCCGCTGGATCTGTCTTTTCAGGCTGATAAATCTGACAGTGCATCAAGTACTTCCAGCATTCTGGATAAAATTATAACCGACGGGGACAAGAATACTTCTGTTTCCAGACTGAAAAACTGTTACTGGCTTTTTGAACCGAATTCCGCTTCGGGTACAGACAGAATAAAAAGAGTGAATGAAATCAAGAAATTTATCATGAATTATGGTGCTGTGGAAATCGGTCTTTACACCAACAGTTATAATTACCCGTACGATGCCGGGACCAACAGTTTTTATTCAGGAAATTCGGTAACTCCCAATCATTCTGTGACACTGATCGGGTGGGACGATGAAAAAGTAACAAAAGCTTCCACCCCCGGAGCGTTTCTTATGCAGAACAGCTGGGGAGAGGACGTAGGAGAAAACGGACTGTTCTGGGTATCTTATGAAGACCGTTCAATAAAAGCCCCTTCGTTTTATGAAATGGAAAGCAGACCGCTCGGTTCTTCCGAAAACGAAATAATCCATCAATATGACGGAACCGGATATGGATCCGTCATCAAACCTGCCGAGCCAGATGATACGCTGCGTATTTCAGGAGCAAATGTATTTACTTCAGATACTGCACAGTATATTAAAGAAGTGAGCTTCTATGCTGCGGCTGCACCGATTTCCTATACGATTTCCATATATCGCTATGTAAAATCCTCACCGGATACCGGTATCCTGGTACATAAACAAAATGGAAATACACAGTATGCAGGATATTTTACAGTTAATCTTACTGAAGCGATTCCAGTTGCCCGCGGAGAGAAATTTGCTGTTCAGGTACAGTTTAATCACAGAAACGGATATGTTCCTCATGAAAAGGCAGGAAACCGGGCTTATGATGCAGAGCCCGGGCAGAGCTATCTGTATGATGGCATCGCATGGGTCGACATGACGGATCTGGATTATAATTGTAATATCTGTATCAAAGCAATCGGAACAAAAACCAATGACAGTATTTCCATGGCGCCTGATAAACCGGTATTCAGTTCTTTAAAAGTATCAGATTATACAAAAGTTTCAGTAACTCTGAAAGGATCATCCGATAAACCGGACGGTTATGACTTTGTCATCGGAACTTCCTCAAGTTTCCTGAAAACAAGAACCTATAAGCAGGTTGTGAAAAACAGCACTTCCGGAACAGCAACATTTACTTCTCTGGCAAAAGGTACCTATTATGTGGCTGTACATGCTTACAGGCTTGATTCCGGAGGCAAAAAGGTTTTCAGCGCCTGGTCTGACGTTAAAAAGATTACAGTTACAGTAGGGATGCCGTCTGCGAGAAAGCTGTCCTCTGTAAAAGTTTCCAATGGCAACCGGATTACTGCCACTGTGGCTTCTACTTCGGCAAAAGTGAGCGGATATGATTTTGTAATTGGTAAAACAGCTGACTTTACAAAGACGAAAACATATTATAAGACCTCAACAAATATTACGAAAACAAGCACGACATTTACTTATATCCCAAAAGGAACATATTATGTTGCTGTACGTGCCTACAACCTTACGCCTGCCGGCAAGAAAATATGCAGTGCCTGGTCAGGTGCTGTAAAGGTTAAGATTACGGCGACAACTCCCGGGTCACCGAAATTTACATCTGTAAGTACAGGAAAAGGAACTCTGAAAGCTGTTTATTCAAAGGCTTCCAGTGCATACCGGTATGAATATGTCCTGACTGCAAAATCATTTTCCACAACAACACTGAGTCCTTCTTCCAAGTATAAATCTTATACTGGCAAAAAGTACGGCAGCATCAGTCTGAAAAGTCTGAAAAAAGGTACTTATTTCCTTGGAGTAAGAGCATACACGATGAGTGGAAGTACAAAAGTTTACGGCAAATGGGTTATCAAAAAAGTGACGATTCGGTGACCTGTCTTGTATTTAATGGAAGATAATGATATAATATCAACGCCTTGTCATTATAACAACGTAAAGGAGGCAGTTCATTGCCTGATCAGAAAAAAAGAAAGCCAGGAAAGCTCACAGGTCTGCTTTCAGGGATCCGTAATGTTTTCGGATTGAATATAGGAACCATTATGTTTGGTGCACTTCTCGTATATATGATTTTCAGTGCAGTTATTTATCTTACGTCTGAACATATTGATTCTTATCAGGTTATATCCGGTCCTCTTTCCAGAAATGAAACATATACAGGACTTGTGATCCGTGAAGAAAAGACATATCAGGCGGAAGCGAATGGATATGTAACATATTATGCCAGAGAAGGAAGCAAGATCAATACTGGCGGTGCTGTCTACGGAGTCAGCAGCACTCAGAAACCTGAATCAGAAACAGTACTGAGCCAGGAAGAACTTGCCGGGATCCGAAGTGAAATGCTGAGTTTTTCCAAAGGGTTTAATCCCAGCAAATTTAACAATACCTATAGTTTTAAGTATCAGCTTGAAGGAAGTATCCTGCAGTATGCAGGTGTAACTGAAGACAATTCCGGTTCTTCCGGAAACAGTGTTTACGGAGATTCAGATCTCGTAAGTTTTACATCTTCCACACTTGGCAATCAGACAATCAGCAAAGCACCTGCAGACGGAATTGTTCTGTACTGTAAAGATGGATTTGAGGAAAAGACTGTTGATACTGTGACCAGTGAAGATTTTGATCAGAATTCTTATCATGAAACTGATCTCAAAACAAAGAATTCCGTAAAAGCGGGAGATGATATTTACACAATCATTACAGATGAACGTTGGAGCCTGTTGATTCCATTAAGTGAAAAACAGGCTGCGAAGCTTGCAGATCGTACAATTATCCGTGTAAAATTTCTTAAGGATGATATGACACAGACCGGTGATTTTTCAATCATACAGGTGGATGGCACTAAATATGGCCGCATTGATTTCAACAAAGGAATTATCCGGTACGCAACAGACCGTTTTCTTGAGATTGAACTTGTCACAAATACAGTGACAGGACTTAAAATTCCGTTAAGTTCAATTGTGACAAAAGAGTTTTATACAATTCCATCGGAATATTCTACTGTTAATGAAGACAGTCAGGAAGTTGGCTTTATGGTAGAGGGAAGAGATGAAAACGGAGAGAAGGCGACATATTTCAAAAATCCTACTATTTATGCAAAAATAGAGGTGAAAAAGAGTTCGTCCATTGATGATGATACATCCCAGACGGAACCAGGATATTTATATTATGTAAATAAGAGCAATTTTAATGAAGGAGATGCTATCGTTAATCAGAAAAATCAGGGAAAATTCATTGTCGGAGATGTTGGTGTCCTGGAAGGTGTTTACTGTATCAATAAAGGCTATGCTGTCTTCCGGCGTATTGAAATACTTGATCAGAATGAAGAGTATGCAATTGTATCAAAGAATACATCATATGGTCTGGCACGATATGATCATATTGTAAGAAACGCAGATGCCGTGGATGAAGAAGAAATATTGTATTAACTGAAGAGTATTCAAGCATGAAATACTTTAAAACATAAACAGGCAGATCAGCAGTACTTTGCTGATAAAATATAGAGGAGGCTTATTAATGATAGCAGAAAATTTACAGCAGGTAAGAAATAATATCAAAAGAGCCTGTGAGGCTGTTGGAAGAGACCCTGATGAAGTAACCCTTGTCGCTGTAAGTAAAACAAAACCGGTTGAGATGCTTAAAGAGGCATATGATGCACAGACCCGCGTTTTTGGTGAAAATAAAGTTCAGGAGATTATGGACAAGTATGACCGTCTTCCGGATGATGTTCAGTGGCATATGATCGGCCATCTTCAGAGAAACAAGGTAAAATATATTGTAGATAAAGTTGCCATGATTCATTCGGTAGATTCTCTGCGGCTTGCTGAGACAATTGAACAGGAAGCAGCAAAACATGATATCCGTGTGCCGGTTCTTGTTGAAGTAAACGTAGCACAGGAGGACAGTAAATTCGGACTTAAAGTGGATGAAGTACTTCCGTTTATTGAACAGGCTGCACAGCTTCCTCATCTGGAGATAAAAGGCCTTATGACAATTGCACCATATGTTGAAAATCCCGAAAATAATCGTGAAATATTTCGTCAATTAAAAAAATTAAGTGTTGACATTGAAGATAAAAACATTAATAATATTACTATGAGTGTTCTCAGTATGGGCATGACCGGTGATTATGAGGTGGCTGTCCAGGAGGGAGCTACGATGGTACGTGTTGGCACAGGTATCTTTGGCGAAAGAAATTATTTATGATTTATTGATAAGAATATAAGATTGGAGACATATAATGGGCGTTTTAGATAAGTTTTTAGATGCCATCAAATTAAATGATGATTACGATGAGGAAGAATTCTTTGATGAAGAGCTGTTAGATGAAGCAGATGATGACGGTTTTCTGGACGATGAGGCAGAGGACAGGTCAAAGAAGAATTTTTTCCAGAAATTCAGCCGTAAGAAGGATGGAGCGGATGATTTTGACGACTTTGATGATGATCCCGATGAAGACGAACCGCTGAAGGCGGCATCGAAGACAATCAGATCTTCATCATCGTCCAGGACAGCTTCCAGAGATGAGAAGCAGGTACGTCCTGCTGTATCAAGTAAAATAACACCAATGAGAAGCAGCAGACGTCAGAGTCAGTCATCCAATATGGAGGTTTGTGTGATTAAGCCTGCTTCTATGGAAGATACCAGAGAGATTGCAGATACGCTTGTAGATAATTCAACAGTGATTCTTAATCTGGAGGGAATTGATGTAGAACTGGCTCAGCGCATCATTGATTTTACTTCCGGTGCATGCTATTCTCTTGGAGGAAGTCTTCAGAAGGTTTCCAGCTATATTTTTGTACTTGGACCCTCTAATGTAGATATCACCGGTGATCTTCAGAATATTCTGGGAGGTGCTGCTCCTTCTGTAAGGGCAGGGTATTAATTTAAAATGGAACGGGATGATTTTTTTCAGAGAAGAATCCGTGAGCTGGCAAATACTGCTTATCAGAGAGATATTGTCACTTTTTCAGATTTCCTGAATTTAAATGAACAAAATATGATTAATAACCGTAATTGTCAGTTCCCTGGTGTTGTCATGGAATGGTCCGGCGGTTATGAACATGCAGAGCGTCAGATGGTTGCCTTTCATCCTGATGCTCTTGTCTTTCCATGGGAGTATCCTATTGACTGTCTTAAAATAGAACCAAAGGCGATAAAGTTTTCCGAGAAACTGAGTCACAGAGATTATCTGGGAGCTCTGTTAAATCTGGGAGTGGAGCGCAGTGTTATCGGTGATATTCTTGTTAAGGAAGATGCTGCATGGTTTTTCTGTCTTCACAGAATGACAGATTTTTTTCTTGAAAATCTCTGCAGAGTGAAGCACACAAATGTACTGATCACAAGGGTGGACAATCCGGAAGAACTCCCCGGGCCTGCACTTCAGCCGGTAAGCGGAACATGTGCTTCTGTACGGCTGGATGCCCTTATTTCCATCGCTTTTCAGGAGTCCAGAAGCAGTATGGTCTCCTTTATTGAGGGCGGACTTGTATTTGTCAATGGCCGTCTCGTTACTTCTAATGGCTATGAACCAAAAGAAGGGGATATCATCTCTGTGCGAGGTAAAGGAAGATTTCGGTTTGATGAAATTACAGGACAGACCAGAAAAGGGAGATGTGCCGTGCGTCTAATGCGCTATATTTGATATTATTTGTTGAGGCACAAGAACAAGGAGGCAGTTATGGAACAGCAGATTTTAAATGTAAAAAGAGACGGAGATTTTTCTTATCCGATCTACTTTGAGAAGGATTTCAGCAGACTTGCAGAGAGTATGAATGGGGAAGGATTCCATGGAAGTAAACTTTGCATTGTGACAGATACACATGTTGCACCGCTTTATCTTGAAGCTGTCAGAGAATCATTGAAAGAGGTATCTGAAGAGATCTTTACCTTTGTATTTGAAGCCGGAGAGCGAAGCAAAAATCTGAATACTGTACAGGATCTCTATGTAACTCTGATCAGAAACGGCATGGACCGCAAAGGGATTCTGATCGCACTTGGCGGAGGAGTTGTTGGCGATCTTACCGGTTTTGGTGCAGCTACTTTTCTTCGCGGGATTGATTTTATCCAGGTTCCGACAACGCTTCTTTCTCAGGTTGACAGCAGTGTGGGCGGAAAAACAGGTGTTGATTTTCAGCAGTATAAAAATATGGTCGGGGCATTTCATCAGCCCAGGCTTGTTTATATGAATATGAGTACGCTAAAATCACTTCCTGAGAGCGAATTTGCATGCGGAATGGGTGAAGTGCTGAAGACCGGGCTGATATGTGACAAAGAACTGTTCCGAAGCGTATGCGCCCGTCATGAGGATCTGAAAGAGCGTAATGATACAGTGCTCCTTTCTGAAGTGATACGTCGCTGCTGTGAGATTAAGGCCGGTGTTGTTGAGCGTGATCCCAGAGAGCAGGGGGAACGTGCGCTTTTGAATCTCGGCCATACAGTTGGTCATGCAGTTGAGAAACTTAAGGATTTTCAGCTTCTTCACGGACAGTGTGTGGGTATCGGTCTGATTGCAGCAGCATTCCTTTCTGAAAAGCGATGTCTTCTGAGCGAAGGAGAATATAAGGAAATCTCTGACGGATGCAGGAAATTTGATCTGCCGGACCATGTTGAAGGACTTACTGCGGATGAAATTCTGAGTGCAACCAGAAAAGATAAAAAGATGGAAAACGGACAGATAAAATTTATTCTGATGGATGGTATTGGCAGCAGTTTTATTGACTGTACTGTAACAGATGAAGAACTGAGATCAGCAATTATGGAGATTGTGTCATGAAAAGACAGAAATCATTGTCCACAGGTTTATGTGCACTGGCAGGGATACTGTCAGTGCTTCTTCTTACTTTTCTGGATCAGTATACCAAATTTCTCGCGCAGACCTGCCTTGCTGGTCAGCCTCCTTGTGTGCTGATCAAAGGAGTTCTTGAACTTAAATATCTGGAAAATACAGGAATCGCATTCGGGCTTTTGGAAGGAAAAAGAGTTTTTTTTCTGTTGATATGTCTGCTTTTTTTTGCACTTGGAATATATCTGTTTATAAAAATTCCTAAAGAAAAGTATTATCTGCCGCTTCTTATGATACTGTTTCTGATGCTTAGCGGTGCTGTCGGAAACTTTATTGACCGTGTATGGCGTGGGTATGTAGTGGATTTCATCTATTTCAGTCTGATTGATTTTCCGATATTCAATTTTGCTGATATTTATGTGGTATGCGGAAGCATATTTCTTGTTATAGTTGTTTGTCTGAAATACAAAGATGAGGATTTTGCATTTTTAAGTATAAAATAGTATTTCAGGATTGTATGTTCAGCAGTTTTGTTTTTAATGAATAATAAAACAGTTAAAAAGGATGAATTCATATATGGAACGATTTGAATTTCTCATAGAGGATAAAGAAGCCGGACTCCGCATCGACCGTGTTCTGGCGGATAGAATGAAGGAGCAATCAAGATCCTACCTTCAGAAACTGCTGAAGGACCAGCAGATTTCTGTAAATGAAAAACAGGTAAAAGCTAATTATAAGGTACAGTCAGGAGATTGTATCTGTGTTATGCTTCCGGATATGGAGGTGCCGGATATTGTTCCTCAGGAGATTCCCCTGGATATTCTTTATGAGGATGATTATCTGCTTGTAGTAAACAAGCCGAAAGGTATGGTAGTGCATCCCAGTGCCGGACATATGGATGGAACACTGGTTAATGCTGTACTGGCCCATTGCCGGGGGAATCTTTCCGGTATTAATGGAGTGCTGAGACCTGGTATCGTTCACAGGATCGACAGAGATACTACAGGAGCACTTCTTATCTGCAAAGATGATTCAACACACAGAGACCTGGCTGAACAGCTTAAAGTTCACAGTATAAGGCGACGTTACCGGGCAGTGGTTTACGGAAATTTTAAAGATGATGAAGGAACCGTTGAGGGTCCCATCGGACGGCATCCCACAGACCGCAAAAAGATGGCAATCAATCCGAAGAACGGGAAGGATGCGGTAACTCATTACCAGGTTCTGGAACGGTTTGGTAATGCCACATATATCGAATGCCGGCTTGAAACAGGCCGTACTCATCAGATCAGGGTTCATATGTCGAGCATCGGCCATCCTCTTCTTGGAGATGAAATATATGGTGATCGTCGGAATGCATATCATCTGCAGGGGCAGGCGCTTCATGCGATGGTACTGGGGTTTGTGCATCCGCATACAGGTGAATATATGGAATTTGAAGCTCCCCTTCCGGAATATTTCGTTAAATTGCTTGATAAATTGAGAAAATAGTTGGCAATTTTGCCGAAAATATAGTATACTATTTTTAGAGATTTATCGCAGAAGGGAGTGTAGCTTATGAACAACAGCACAAGTTCTATAATTACCATCGGTCGTGAGTACGGAAGCGGCGGGAGGCAGATCGGGCAGGAGATTGCCAACTATTTCGGGATTAAATGTTATGATAAGGAACTTCTGGAACATGCCGCCAATGACAGCGGCATCTGTAAAGAACTCTTTGAGAATCATGATGAAAAACCCACCAACAGTTTCTTATATTCACTGGTGATGGATACCTACTCCTTTGGATATTCCTCGGGTTTTTCAGATATGCCAATGAATCACAAAGTATTCCTTGCACAGTTTGATGCTATTAAGAAACTTGCATCAGAGGGTCCATGCGTTATGGTTGGACGGTGTGCAGATTATGCGCTTGCTGATAACAGAGACTGCTTCAGCGTGTTTATTCATGCAGATCTTGACTGGAGGGTGAACAGGATTTCAGCTAAGCATCATAAATCTGCAAAAGAAGCCCGTGATATGATTACAAAGACTGATAAGAGCCGTGCAAGCTATTATAATTATTACACGAACAAGAAATGGGGAAATGCAGCAAGCTACAGTTTCAGTATTGACAGCAGCAAATTTGGTGTAGATGGTGCTGTCAGGGCAATTATCGAAGTAATTGAAATTTTTGATGAATGTAAGAAGAAATAATAAAACAGAAATGACAAAACAGAAATAACTCAATTTATTATATTATTATATAGAGTCAATAAAAGGAAACCTTTCGATCTTTCGATCTGCAGAAGGTTTCCTTTTTCTGTGATTTTTGTGAGATTACCTGCAGCCGCTGATCACCCGGGAAGTGTCCAGCCTTTTAGATTTCCATTCATAACTGCGGTAAACATACGCTCTTTAACGCCGGGATTTTCCTGGTTCAGCTGCCGAAGAAGATTTTTTACATATTCACGTTTTGTATTGCCGTCAGCTGGACAGCGGTTTTTGACAACCGGCATGTCATATTTATGCTGAAAGCCGATAACATCCATTTCTTCCATATATATCATTGGACGTATCAGGGTCAGATCCATGCGGTCCCAGTAGGTAACTGGTGAAAATGTATGAAACCTTCCCTCATAAATAAGAGACATAAGCATGGTTTCGACGACATCGTCTTTATGGTGAGCGTATGCGACTTTGTTGCAGCCAAGTTTTTTGGCGGTTTCGTTCAGCGCGCCTTTTCGCATCTTTGCACATAAGGAACAGGGGTTGGATTCCCTGCGGTCCTCAAAAATGATTTTGTAGATTTCAGTTGGAATAGGCGTGTAGCGGATGCCAAGGTCATCGCATAAGTTCTGAATCGGCTCCATAGACACTCCTTCAAATCCGAGGTCGACAGTAATCGCTTCAATAGTAAATGGCTTAGGGTAAAAACGTGCAAGCCCGTGGAGAGCATACAGCAGTGTGAGACTGTCTTTTCCGCCGGAAACACCCACAGCGATCCGGTCACCACTTTCAATCATGTGAAAATCATCCACAGCTCTGCGGGTAATACTTAAAACCTGTTGTAATTTCATAATGTGCCTTTCCTTTTTTTAAGTTATGTATTAGAATCTAATGTATGATTGTAACTGATCAGAAGCCATTATCTGTGAAGGTACTGAACAGATACGTATGATTTATATTATATCGTTTTTCTTACTGCGGGACAACAAGAAAATTTGAACTAAATGAGACACAGATGAAAAATTGTGTTATAATAAACTAATATATCTGTTCAGAAAAGACAGATACGAGTTCCATTTAGTAGAAGAAGAACAGACACATTTGCGGGAGGCATTATTTTTTATGAAATTTCGTTGGGAAAATAAGTATTTACATTGGGGAGTGACGGCTTTCTGTGTTATTGCAGCAAGCTTATTATTTTATTATGGAATATTCCATATGCGTTCCCTGATTTCGGGAATAAAGATATTTTTCAGTATTATGGCACCGATCATATATGGTGTGATTATTGCTTATGTTCTTAGTCCTTTAGTGACTTTCCTGGAAGATTCTGTGATATATCCGTTTCTGAAAAAGAGAAAGATAACATTGGAGAAACGCGGAAGACGTGTAGTGCGCTGGGTCTGTGTATTACTTTCCCTTTGCTTCTTTCTGGTCATTATATATGCTTTGATCATGATGATCCTGCCGCAGTTGATCCGCAGTATCATGAACATTATTTACAGCTTTCCCAGCTATGTACGAAGTGTAGAGTCCTGGCTGAATACCATCGTGGAAAAAGGCTGGAATTTAGATGCCGAAATGATCGATATGCTGAATCAGTATACAGAAAAAGCCCAGGAATATCTTTATACAAATCTTTTGCCTCAGATGCAGGAGATGCTGAAAAATATATCAGCCGGAGTTTTTGATATTCTGATCTTTTTGAAAAACTTCCTGATCGGTGCGATCGTGTCTATCTATGTACTGGTGGATAAGGAGATTTTTGTGGCGAAAAGCAAGATGGTGGTATATGCGCTGCTTCCTGCGAAAGTTGCAAATACACTGATTCACGCCATGCGTTTTACAAACAAGACATTCGGCGGATTTATCAGTGGTAAGATTCTTGACTCGGCAATTATCGGCGTACTGTGCTATATCGGTTCATTGATCATGGATATGCCGTATACGATCCTGATTAGTGTTGTGATTGGCGTGACAAACATTATTCCGTTTTTCGGTCCTTATCTGGGAGCGATTCCGTGTATTCTCCTGATCTTGCTTGTTGATCCTTTGAAAGGTTTATATTTTGCCATATTCATCCTGATTCTTCAGCAGTTTGACGGAAACATTCTTGGACCGAAAATTCTCGGGGATTCCACAGGTCTGTCCAGTTTTATGGTTATTGTTGCAATTATGGTCGGCGGAGGAATGTTCGGGATTGTTGGTATGCTCATCGGAGTTCCGGTCTGCGCAGTTGTTTATGCCGCTGTCTGGAAGATATTCGGTCATTCTCTTGAAGAGAAAGAACTTCCCTCGGATGTCAGAGAGTACTATAATATAGACTGCTTTGACGAAGAGACAAAAGAAGCAGTAAAGCTGTCTCAGGAATCTGCAAGGAGACGTAAAGAACGGGAACTGATGCGTGTAAAAAATCCAAACGGTATGTTTATGAGAATCTGGAATGTTCTTTGCAAATTCTGTATTGAAGTATGGGATATTATAAAGCTTTGCGGAAAGATTTTATGGAAATGGATTTCGAAATATACAGTGATCATATGGAATAAAATTAAAGCCGTCTGCAGGAGAATAAGCGGATATTCTCAGTCAGTATGCACAAAAGCAAAAGAGAAGTACCGTAGCTGCAGAGAGATTCTTGAGAACAAGGCAAAAAAATAAAATGGAATAGATGAAGAAGATATAAAAGGTTGTCCATGAGAACACATGGATAATAATTAACAAAGCAGGAGAATATTTGTATGAAATTAGTGATACAGCGCGTAAACCATGCAGAAGTGAAGGTTGACGGTCAGAGTGTTGGAAAAATCGGGAAAGGATTCCTTGTTTTTGTAGGAGTCGGGAAAGATGATACCAGGGAAACAGCTGATAAATACCTCAAAAAACTTCTTGGACTTCGAATCTTTGAAGACGAGGCGGGAAAGACGAATCTTTCTCTTAGCGATGTAAACGGAGAGCTTCTTTTAGTGTCACAGTTTACATTATATGCGAACTGTAAAAAAGGCAACCGGCCAAGCTTTATCGATGCCGGCGCTCCTGATAAGGCTGAGGAATTGTATGGTTATATGATTCAGGAAGCGTCAAAAACAGTTCCGGTTGTACAGCATGGGGTATTTGGAGCAGATATGAAAATTTCATTAGAAAATGACGGACCGTTTACGATTATACTTGATGAGTCTATCCTTTAGTCGGGATAGGCTCATTTTTGGTGTTTGAAACAGAAGTATATCTATACGACAAACCCGAGTTTTTCAAATAGATGTTGCACGAAAGATCGGGATATGCTACACTTTCTAATATAAAATACAATAAGGAGCAATTTCTCAAATGGATAAAAGAATGACTTATCGTGAAAAGACAGATATAGACAACACACTCAGATTACGCGAAGTTCTGCAAAGCCTTCCTCCCTTTTGCAGGGACTATTTCCGTGCCATGGAATCCACTACAACAACAAAAACACGAATTTCCTATGCTTATGATATACGAATCTTCTTTCAGTTCCTTCTGGACTCTAATCCGGCATTTAAAGAATATTCTATGACAGACTTCACTGTTGATGTTCTGGATCAGCTTAAAGCTGTTGATATCGAGGAATATGAAGAATATCTGAAAGTTTATAAAAACGGGGAAAAAACTGAAACTAACGGTGAACGCGGATTAAAACGGAAAATTTCTGCTCTTCGAAGTTTTTATGCATATTACTATAAACGTGAAATGATCCGGACAAACCCCACGGTACTGATTGATACGCCTAAAGTTCATGATAAAAGCATCATCCGCCTTGATGCCGATGAAGTTGCCATACTTCTGGATTATATTGAACACTGTGGTGATCAGCTTACAGGACAGAAACGTGTGTTCTATGAAAAAACGAAGGAACGTGATCTTGCCCTGGTTACCCTGCTTCTTGGTACCGGTATTCGTGTTTCGGAATGTGTAGGCCTGGATGTGGAGGATGTTGATTTTAAAAACAACGGGATCAAAGTTACACGAAAAGGCGGAAACGAAATGATTGTTTATTTTGGTCCGGAAGTAGAAAAGGCGCTGAAACGCTATCTGGAGGTGCGCGAAGGGATAACTCCTCTGCCCGGTCATGAACACGCTCTCTTCTATTCTGCTCAGAGACGCAGGATTGGTGTGCAGGCGGTAGAAAACCTGGTAAAAAAATATGCCCGCCAGGTAACAACCACGAAAAAGATCACGCCGCATAAGCTTCGAAGTACTTATGGTACTGCCCTTTACCAGGAAACGGGCGATATTTACCTTGTAGCAGACGTTTTGGGGCATAGGGATGTAAATACTACCAAGAAGCATTATGCAGCCTTAGACGATGCCAGAAGGCGTCAGGCGGCTACTGCTGTAAGGCTCAGGGAGGAAAACTGAAGAATAAACTGAAAAAGGGACAATGCCGTAAATCATATACGAAGCATTGTCCCTTGTGGCAATTTTACTTATGTATGCTCTTGCGGATGCAATTATAATGCAACAGCTATCTTATCCTGGAAACTTGCCGGAATCTCATCTTTATCAAGAGAAATACTGATTATGATAGATACTCCGAACTTGGTTCCGATGGCATCAAGCTGTTCCAGTGTGCTGGTGACATCCTGCTCTTCCAGCTTCGCGATTTTCAGGAAGCTGTCGAGATATATCTGCTCAAGGTCATGGTCCTGAGAAATAATACCGCAGATAAATCCAATGAATTCATCAGAGTTCTTCAGTGGATATCCGGAAACATCAATCAGACGGACCTTATTGTTCAGCTCATACATATGCTTCGTGCTCTTGTCTAAGTAAACAATGCTGCCATTTGCGTCTTTAATCGCGCCGTTCACCCTGTCTAACAGTACTTTTGTTTTGCCTTTGCCTTTCTTTCCTACAATCAGTTCAACCATCCTGTTTTTCCTCCTTAGACACATCTAATATTAATTTTGAACAAATTCTTGAATTAATATGTTTCAATTATAGTGCATTTTAGCAAAGAATTCAATCACTAATTTACAAAAAATAATATTATTTTTTGAGGGAACATCCAATGTTTTCCTGATTACCAGTACACTAGCATCTTGATAACAGTTCTTCCCATCTGCGGTCTACTTCTTTCTGGAATTCTTCCAGCAGAT
>JALEHU010000116.1 GCA_022770365.1 Blautia sp.
TACTTCCGGATCACCGATATATTTTTCACGGTTGTTGGGATCCCATTTGGAAAGATGGTAGGTTACATCTTCTTCCACACCCAGTACCTGCAGACAGTACTGTGCAAGAGCTATACAGTCTTTAAATTCTTTTACCATCTGATCCGGTCTTACAATCAGATGTCCTTCGGAGATGGTAAACTGACGAACCCGTGTCAGACCATGCATTTCGCCGGAATCCTCGTTACGGAACAGTGTGGAGGTTTCGCCATAACGAAGAGGCAGGTCACGGTAGCTGTGCTGTTCTGCTTTGTATACATAATACTGGAATGGGCAGGTCATCGGGCGAAGGGCATATACTTCTTTATCTTTTTCTTCATCTCCGAGGACGAACATTCCTTCTTTGTAATGATCCCAGTGTCCGGATATCTTGTACAGATCACTCTTAGCCATCAGCGGGGTCTTAGTTCTGATGTATCCGCGTTTTGCTTCCTCATCTTCGATCCAGCGCTGCATTTCCTGCATCATGATCACACCGTTGGGCATGATCAGCGGAAGTCCCTGTCCGATCACATCTACAGTAGTAAAGAGCTTCATTTCGCGGCCAAGTTTATTGTGGTCACGTTTCTTAGCTTCTTCCATCTGCTCCAGGTGCTCTTTGAGCTCATCCTTGGACGCATATGCAGTTCCGTAGACACGGGTCAGCATCTGATTCTTCTCGCTTCCTCTCCAGTATGCACCGGAAGAAGAAAGAAGTTTGAATGCTTTGACACCCTTGGTGCTCATCAGGTGAGGACCTGCGCACAGATCAACCCAGTCCCCCTGGGAATAGAAGGAAATCTCCGCATCCTGCGGAAGATCCTCGATCAGTTCCACTTTATACGGTTCATTTTTTTCTTTAAAAAATGCGATCGCTTCTTCTCTTGATTTAGTGTAACGCTCGATTTTTGCACCTTTTTTGATGATCTTTTTCATTTCTTTTTCGATTTCATCCAGGTCCTCACGGGAAAACGGCGGGCACTGGAAATCATAATAAAATCCGGTATCAATGGACGGTCCGATTGCAACCTTCGCATCCGGATATAAATGCTGTACAGCCTCTGCAAGAACGTGGGAAGCCGTGTGGCGAAGCGCTGCAAGACCTTTTTCGTCTTTTGCGGTAAGAATGTTTACTTCGCAGTCGCTGTCCACAACTGTCCGAAGATCTACCACTTCTCCATTAACCTCACCTGCACATGCAGCGCGTGCAAGTCCTTCGCTGATATCATAAGCAATATCAATCACAGATTTTGCTTCAGAGTATTCTTTTTTTGATCCATCTTTGAGTGTGATAATCATGATTCTTCTTCCTCCTCATTATTTGGTGTATTAATATCCCATGTATTATCGCTGAATAAATGAAGTCCCTTTTTCAAAGGTGATGTCAGCCATCCAAGCAGTATCCCGGTCAGAAGAATATCTGCAGCAAGAAGGCATTTCTCAGTTATAGTCCAGTCCGACAGAAAAAATTCTTTTACTCTTTCTTTCATGCTTTCCTCTCCTTTTCATCTATCATTGATTTTGCCAGGTGCGCTCTTATCAAAGATTTTTCATGTTTTTATATTACAGGAACGTGTTTCGCATTTTCCTGTATCAAAAAAAATCCCTTACAATGCGCACTGCACTGTAAGGGACGAGTTATCTTATGCTCGCGGTTCCACCCTGCTTGCTGAATCATTCTTCATCGAAACAACTCAGCCACTTCATTTGATGATAACGGAATCACCGGACCGGATTGGGGTCACTCAGAGGTAGTTTTCAACTGTTTCCCGATAAGGCACTTCCAGCATCTGTGCCTCTCTCTGAAACGTTCCGCAGTTTACTCGTCTCGTCAACGTGTTTTTTATTATGCACCTCATTATATATTTATAAAACTGGTTTGTCAATGAAAAGAAAAAAAGAATTTCGTGAAAAAATCCCATTCACAGCAATTATACATTCCTGAAATCACAGAATAATCTGCTCAGATATGGCCTTTTATTTTCTCTTTTACCAGTGCAAAGACTTCACGTACTACATAGTGTACCTGCATGAGCGGGTCTGAAGGTGCAGCAATTCCCTCTGCATACCGGTAGTTCAGCTTTTCTGCCAGTTTTACTGCACGATAGACATGAAAATTATTGGAAAGCACACCTGTCCGGGCATCTGCACATCCGGTCAGCCTGTCGGAAAACTCCAGATTTTCTTTTGTATTTGTAGACCGGTCTTCCAGTATCAGCCGTTCTTCCTTTATCCCGTGACTGACAAGATACTGTCTCATGCATTCCGCTTCCGTGATTTCTTCGCCGGAACCCCGACCGCCTGATAGGATCAGAATGGTATACTCATTCTGCTCAGCGTATTCCAGAGCCTTCTTCAGTCGTTTATTCAGCGCTCTGGACGGAACAGTGCCTTTCACCTGAGCACCAAGGACTACCACATAATCCAGATTTCTGCTTCCATTCCATGTCATACCTCGGATAATCTGTGTACATAGGCCTAGAAATATGGCACATCCCACAGCCAGCACAACAAATACCACATAGTGTATCCAGTCAGGAAAAAAGCCGGGATGGTTTCTGCCATAACTAATGAGAGCTCCTCCGCCCCCGGAAAACACTGCCGCCAGAAGCCAGATCCATGCAAAGTCTACGGTAATCCCCGCATAAAGAATCAGCACAAGGTAGTATATCAGGCATATAATACTCAATACGATGCAAACTACCGGCATCCGCACTCCTCCTCTTAATGTAAAGAAAGCGGACTGCCGCAAACGCAGACAGTCCGCTGTACCCGTCAGATATTAGTTTAGTTTCTTCCGCAGCAGAATTTATATTTTTTGCCGCTTCCACATGGGCATGGATCGTTACGGCCGATTTTCTTAGCCTTAACGACAGTGCCGGATTTCTTCTGCTCAAGATAAAGCTCTTTACGTTTTTCTTCGGAGAAGATCGCATCCCACTGCGGCAGTTCATACAGCCAGTCAGCTCTGGCATCCACCATATTCTTGTAAAGAAGCTCTTTGTCAAATCCGAGATTTACAACGGTATTCTCATCCATGGTCTCGATCGGGTTCGGCATCTTCAGACTGTCATTGATACCATCCAGGAAACCAACCATTGTCAGAACTTCCTGTCCGTATTTCTCAGCCAGTTCCTTAACCGTTCCGGTCACTACTTCATCCGGATTGGTAAGAAGCTGTTCGTAAATCCCTTTCTCGATATTAAAATAATTAGCCCAGAACTGCTGGAGTTTATTGCGGTCAGCCTGCTGATCGTAGGCGATGGAACGCCACTGCTCTAAGATAGTTTTATCACTCATCTGTTTCTTCCTCTTTTCCAAAATTCGTTTCTGTCCGGCGTTTCCTGCCGGATAATACCGGAAACACACTGTTTCCGCAGTTCTGCACCATTATAACATCTTTTTCTTTAAAACACAAATCTTATTCAAAGAATTTTCAGTGAAATTATAAGCAAATATTCTGAGAATTTTCATCAGATTATTTTTTCTGTGTAAAATGTATAAATGAATACTCTGCCGGACATACTATAATTGTTCATTGGAACCCCCCTTCAATCGAACAGTTACAAAAGATAAATGTAGAAATACTTATATCCTCCCCTTATGACCTCCGCAGATGTACAAAGGTGTATACCTGCGGAGGATCTTGTTAATAGCAATAAAATCCTGGCAGCGATTCGATTACTCAGTTTTATCGTAGAATGCAGAATGCATCTGCCATACTTTATTTTATTCGGGATTATTTGGTGACAGTCAGCCGCTGTTCTGCGGCTGACTAAAGATTTTCATAGATAATTGTCAATAGACTTCAGATTTGAATATCTTCTTTAATTCTTCCACAACCTCACCAATAACAATTGGTTTGGAAATAAATCCATTCATTCCACTATCCAATGCAGCTTTCCTATCTTCATCGAAAGCATTTGCTGTCATCGCTATAATCGGGACTGCGGCATGTGCCGGATGATTCAGCTGCCGTATACGCTTCGTTGCCTCCAGTCCATTCATTACCGGCATCTGAATATCCATGAATACCAGATCATAAGTTCCCGGCTGAGAATCTGCTATTTTTTCCACACTCTGCGCGCCATTTTCTGCTGTATCGATAGTAAAACCATATGCGCTTAACATTTCTATCGCGATTTCCCGATTCAGTTCATTGTCTTCTACCAGCAGCAGGTGTCTTCCCTTAAAGCCATTTTTATCCTCCGCAGCAGGCAGAACAGATTCCTCCAGGTTCCTCTGCTGTCCAAGAGCGGTCAGGAGAGATTCCCTCAGGTCAGACATAAACATAGGCTTGGAACAGAAGGCTGTGACACCGGCAGCCCTTGCCTCTGCTTCAATACTATCCCAGTCATAGGCTGTCAGGATGATGATCGGCGTTTCATCGCCAAGGCTCCTGATCTGCCTTGTTACTTCGATGCCATTCATATCTGGCAGTCTCCAGTCGATGATATACGCGTGGAACCCGTCATTCATTTCAAGGGACTGTTTTGCCCTAAGCACAGCCTCTCTGCCGGAAAGCGTCCATTCGGAACGCATTCCGGTCTTTGCGAGCATCTTTGTCACACTGTCGCAGGTGTTGAAATCATCGTCAACAACAAGAACCTTGAGCCCTTCCAGCTCTTTGATCACACCGGGAGCTTCTCTTCTGGATTGAAGCTTCAGCGGAAAGCCAATGATAAACTCCGTGCCCTTTCCCTGTTCTGTCTTAACCTCGATGGTTCCGCCCATCATGTCAATAATATTCCTGGTTATGGACATTCCAAGACCCGTCCCCTGCGTCCTGCTTACCGTTGAAGTTCTCTCTCTTTCAAAAGGTTCAAATATCTTTTGGGCAAATTCTTTACTCATGCCGATTCCCGTATCCTTCACCCTTATCTCATAGCTGCCGTAACCGTCTGCACTGCTCCCAACCTGAGCAATGCGCACAGAAATGATACCGCCTGCAGGCGTAAACTTGATCGCGTTTGATACAAGGTTTAAAAGGACCTGATTAAGCTTTGTCCTGTCACAGTATACATCTTCATCCGTAACATCCATGACATCCATAAAAAGTTCCAGCTGCTTTGCATGAATCTGTCCGCCCACAATCGTCTTCAGATCATGCAGAACATCCGGAAGATTCACTTCGGTTTCTTCCAGGATAATCTTTCCGCTCTCTATCCTGCTCATATCAAGAATATCATTTATAAGACTGAGAAGATGATTACTCGATGACAGAATCTTAGAAAAATAATCCCTTACTTTTTCTGCATTATCCGCACTTCTCATTCCCAGAGCTGCAAACCCTATCACCGCATTCATGGGCGTTCGGATGTCATGGGACATGTTGGAAAGGAATGTGCTCTTTGCTTTATTCGCCTCCTCAGCCACATGGAATGACTGCTCAGCCAGATGCTTTGCCTCTTCCAGGGATGCGTTGTTTTCACGAAGCTGCTCATTGAGCTTTTCAAGTTTCCTGTTCTGCGTATTTGTCTTCTTCTGAGACAGATATACAACAAAGGAAATTGTGATCAAAGAAAACAATACAATAAACATAACTGCCAACAGTGACGTTTTGCCTATCTTCTCCACACTTAAAAGTCTTGTTCCCATGACCAGGGACTGGTCTATGGAAATTACGATGTGCCAATCCGTATCGGGAATCTTTGAAAAACTGACGATTTTGTGTTCTCCTGAAGACAGCACAACATGAATTGCATCACTCTTTCCCGAAAGCACGTATTTTCTGAAGGAATCACTGTCCTTTACAACTTCATGGTGAAGAAACTCTGCATCCTTGAATGTGCCAACGAACAGATGCCTGTTTTCAGTATCCGGAAGGTTATCAGAATGGAGCAGGGTCGTGCCTCTGCTGTCGATGATTCTGATTTGACCGTTCCCCCCAAAGGATTCCATCTTCAGAAGACCCAGATAGGAATCCAGTTTGTAGTACACGAACAGATATTCCATCTTCTCTTCTTCCACATACAAAGGCTTTATCCTTATTCCAAACATCAGCATATCCGTATCCTTATCCTGACGCAGAAGAAGAATTCTTTCTTCCCCCTTCATCAAAGGCAGAAGGTCCCTGGAAATCTGCTTCGATCCCCGATCGCCGGATCTGTCCAGATAACTGCCATCATTAGAAAGCAGCAGCATATCATATGAGTCGGTTGACGCATTCTGCAAAAAGGAAGCAACCATATCTGCCGAATGATCCTCCATATTCTCAAGAGCCACGCATATGATATCTATCTGTTTCCAGTTGTTGGTCAGCTGATTTTCTATAATATTGTCCATCTGCATCGCATTTTCTGTCAGAAGAGCAAGGGCCTCCTGTTCGCTGGCATCGTTTATGGAATGCATGGAGCCTGACATAAGAAAATATGTCAGCAGCGAAGACATTAAGAAAACCGCCACAACGATAGTCACTATTTTAAACTGATTCTTCCTCATTGTAAGATTTTCCTCTGAAATACTCTTCTATTTCACGATTTTCAGGCTTTTCGGTGGTCCGGAGATCTCTTTGCCATTGCTGTCAAGGTAGCTGATGAACATATCGCCAAATACAAGTTCATCGTATGACTTTACGACAGGAAGACTCTTAACAGCACCCTTTACAGAAGCTGCGGTAAATTCATCATCAGGTGCGATTTCCTTACCATGGTACCTGATGGAAAGGTATCTTTCACCTTCCGGCTTCGAAGGATCATACTCAACATCAAGACCTGCAAGACCGACAAATGTGTCCTTGTTTTTTTCAAGAAGATCCATGAGCTGCTGTCCCGTGATCCTCACAGTAACGATATTCACATGATTCGGATCCTCTACAATGATACCCGCACTCATTCTCGTGGTAGATATGGTGTCTATCGCCTTATCGGTAACAGGACCTTCAAACAGCCGGTTTTTCATACCGAAGCTGGCTCTGCACGGTACAATTCCGATATCCGCGCCTGTCGCATGAAGATACGCCTCTCCGACAACAACAGCTGTTTCCTCCATGGTAAGCATTTCTTTGACCGTACCGTAGGATTCCTCTTCCACCGGTTTGTTTTCCAGTGCTTCGTCCCTTACGCGGTCAGCTTCTTTTAACCAATCTTCTACGGATATTTTTCCGTCTGCAAGGTCAAGCGTTGTGGAATGCATATAGGATTCCACCGCACCGGACTTACCAGCATAATTGAAACGGGATATGATTCTTCCCTGGTTGAAGGTGTCTCTTACTTCATCATAGAACGGCTCATCCGTGAGATTGCTCTCTTTCAGAAGATTAATCTCTCCTCCACCCCCCTCGATCATAAGATCCTGACCTTCCTGGGTGCTGAGAAAATTGAAGATCTCAAGAATCGCTTCCTTCTTAGCTTCATCCTGTGCAGCCTTCTTAGTCATGCCGAAATAACATCTTGGCATGGAGAACAGATAATCAGAACCTTCCTCGTCACTCGTGTAAAAGGGCATCATGCCGATTTCATGAATACTATCCGGAGTCTCGACGTTTTCCCACTCATTGAAACCCAGCGCTGACTGACATTCGATGGTCATAAGGGATGTGTGGTAACGGTAAAGCTTCGCCGTACGCACAGGCGCTCTCATTTCCCAGAAAGCCGGTGATAATATCCCGTCATCAAACAGCCTGATAAGTTTCTTAGCGGCTCCTTCCATATGGCCGATCATGCTTTCATTTCCCTGCTGATATTTGTCCAGCCACAACGCGTTGTCAACACCCTTAAGGTAATCGTCATAGATGTATGAATCAAAGATAAATGTCCACATATCCGCCCACTTAACCGTAGGAACAAACGGCTCAACATCAACCGTTACCTCCGCGTCAGGGTCGTTTTCATCAGGCTCAGTTCCTCTAAGGTTCATCGCCTTAACTTCATTAAGAAGATTCACAAACTCTGTGTAGCTGTGGGGGACTTCAAGACCAAGCTCCTGAAACGCTGTTTTATCGTACACAATGCCATAAACATATACCGGCCCCGGAAGGTAATACAATCCCCCATCCTCATTGACACATTCCGACACTGCCGAAAGATAGAAGTTGTTGGTGAATTCCTCCTGGGACAGATCATAGAATTTATCTGCGATGACTTTATCATCCATCTGATACAGGCCCTCATAAAGATATATGTCAGGCTCAATATTATGTTCCATTTCTTTTGCAATGATATAGTCCGGGTCGCCAACAAGCTCGTCTGTCACAATGTCAACATTTGGAAACTTATTTTCCAGTACCGATTCCAGATCCAGATTCATTCTGCCGCACAAATACTGGACCTTAATCTGAATCTTTTCGTCCGCTTCCTTGTTTTCAGGACTTGAACCGCATCCGCTCAGGGAAGCTGCTGCCATAAAAGTTGTCAGCATTGCAGCAGCACGTTTCAGCTGTTTTTCACTGCGTTTCTTCATCATACTCTCCTTCTTATCCCTGTTGTTTACAGTTTTTCCGTGATTCGTGATCCGATTTTATTTCACACCCATCTTCTCCAGGTCCGCTGCCGCCTGCTTAAAGTTCTTAAACTGAATCGCATGAATCCCCACAGCTTCCGCTCCTTTACAGTTCTCCTGGCGGTCGTCCAGAAATACGGACTTATTCGGATCCAGGTGATACATATCCAGAAGCTTCCGGAACATAGCAGGTTCCGGTTTCATTTCCTTCACCTCGCAGGAGAACACCACTCCGTCCATATATTTCAGGAATGGCATCTCCTTATCCCGGTTGCGATCCAGCATATACTGGCTGTAATTAGATAAGATATACAGATGATAACCCTGTTTTTTCAGGTATTTCACCCAGGTTTCCGAATAGTCGAAATTATGGATGGTCTCCGGACTTCTGCACATGATCTCCCGGATATCTTCCGCATATTCCGGTGCCCTGGCAATAAACTGACGAATGTATTCCTCCTCATCATAAAGGCCTCTGTCTCTCTCGTTCCAGACCTGGCTTCTGAAAACAGAATCTGCGATCTTTTCGTATTTTTCTTCCGGGAAACCATAGCTTTTCAAATAGGTCTGCCAGTCAAAATCCACCAATACATTTCCCACGTCAAAAATAATATTCTCAATCATTTTTTTCTTCTCCTTATTTTCGCCTGTGTCCATGTTCTTTTTCCCAAAGAAACGCAATCCAAGTACAAACATATATGCCAGTATCGGTACCATGATCGCAGCTGCAAGTGAAGCTCGAAATGCTGCCTGAGAACCCTCACTGTCCCCAAAAGCAAAGACCATCGGGAGACAGAATACTAAAATCAGTGCTGCCACTGCAGCAAGAGCTGCAATTCTTTTCCAATTTTTCATAATTTTCCTCAAATATCCTCTCTGCTACAAAATCACGCCGGAGAAAAATCCCCGGCGTGAACATTCTTTCTTCAGATGCTCTGCCGCTTATATGAAACTCTTATGATACTGCAGACAGCATCTTATTTATTTCTGTAAATGATGTCATTTCTTCCAGGTCCGTTGGAAATCATCGTGATCGGGAAGCCGATCTTTTCTTCCACAAATTCGATGTATTTGCGGCAGTTCTCCGGAAGATCTTCGTAGTTCTTGATTCCGCGGATATCGGTCTTCCAGCCAGGGAGTACTTCCAGAACCGGTTTTGCTTTTTCCAGAAGGCCGGTGGTCGGGAAATCTGTGGTCACTTTGCCGTCGATCTCGTATCCTGTACAAACAGGGATCTCATCCAGATATCCCAGTACATCCAGCACTGTGAAAGCAACATCTGTGGTTCCCTGCATACGGCAGCCATACTTGGAAGCAACACAATCGAACCATCCCATACGTCTCGGGCGTCCTGTGGTTGCACCGTATTCTCCGCCGTCTCCGCCTCTTCTGCGAAGCTCATCTGCTTCCTCGCCAAAGATTTCGGAAACAAAAGCACCTGCTCCGACTGCACTGGAGTAAGCCTTGCATACAGTAACAATTTTCTTAATCTCGTATGGAGGCACGCCTGCACCGATAGCACCATAAGCAGCCAGTGTAGAAGAAGAAGTAACCATCGGATAAATTCCGTGGTCCGGATCCTTCAGTGAACCAAGCTGTCCCTCAAGAAGAATCTGCTTGCCTTCTTTCAGCGCGTTCCACAGATAAAGAGATACATCTCCTACATATGGCTCAACCATTTTCTTATATTCCATAAGTTCTTTCATCAGTTCATCCGGATCCAGAAGAGGTTTGTGATACAGATGCTCCAGAAGAATATTCTTGGTCTCACATACGCGGCCGAGTTTCTCCCGGAGAGCTTCCTCATCAAAGAGTTCGCTTACCTGGAAGCCAATCTTGGCATATTTGTCAGAATAGAACGGGGCAATACCGGATTTGGTAGAACCAAAGGACTTGCCGGCCAAACGTTCTTCCTCATACTGGTCAAACAGAATGTGGTACGGCATTACCATCTGCGCTCTGTCAGAGATCATAATCTTCGGAGCCGGCACGCCTCTGCTGACAACTTCATTATATTCCTTGAAAAACACCGGGATATTCAGTGCCACGCCATTTCCGATGATACTTGTGGTGTGATCATAGAACACACCGGACGGGAGTGTATGAAGGGCAAATTTGCCATAATCATTGACAATGGTATGGCCTGCATTGGCACCTCCCTGAAATCTTACGATAATATCTGCTTCCTCGGCGAGCATATCGGTAATCTTGCCTTTTCCCTCGTCTCCCCAGTTTGCTCCAACTACTGCTGTGATCATAACACTTTCTTCCTCCTCGTGTGTCAATTACTGTTTTTACAGATATACAAATATTTCTGCTGGACTGCTTTGATTTCAATGACCTATACGTTGATTTCCGTATTTATTATACGTTGATTTCTGCCTTCACACCAAGCATATCTTTATGTGCTTCAAGCACAGGTCCCACAACTTTGTTAAGAAATGCCTCTGTCTGTTCTTTGGCGCGTCCTACATATTTAGTCGGATCCATAGTCTTCTGCAGTTCTTCCAGAGTCAGATTGAATGCAGGGTCTGCAGCGATCAGTTCCAGAAGGTTATTGTCCTTACCTTCCACCTTCACATTGCGTCCTGCTTCCATGGAAAGCTCACGGATGCGCTCATGCAGTTCCTGACGGTCACCGCCTGCTTTTACTGCATCCATCATGATGTTCTCGGTAGCCATAAACGGCAGTTCGGACATCAGGCGTTTCTCAATAACCTTCGGATATACTACCAGACCGTCTACCACATTCAGGCAGAGATCCAGAATACCGTCAATGGCAAGGAAGCCCTCCGGAATGCTCAGGCGCTTGTTGGCAGAATCATCCAGTGTTCTCTCAAACCACTGTGTGGCAGATGTGATCGCCGGATTCAATGCGTCGATCATCACATATCTGGAAAGGGAAGCAATACGCTCGCTTCTCATTGGATTTCTCTTATATGCCATTGCAGAGGAACCGATCTGTGATTTTTCAAACGGTTCTTCCACTTCCTTCAGATGCTGAAGAAGGCGGATGTCATTGGACATTTTATGTGCGCTTGCGGCAATACCTGCAAGCACGTTCAGCACACGGGTATCCACCTTGCGGGAATAGGTCTGACCGGATACCGGATAGCACTCCTTGAATCCCATCTTCTCTGCGATCATCGGATCGATCTTGTCGATGGTCTCCTGGTCACCGTCAAACAGTTCCAGGAAGCTTGCCTGTGTACCTGTGGTTCCCTTGGAACCGAGAAGCTTCATTGTGCTGAGCACATATTCAAGGTCTTCCAGATCCAGAAGGAATTCCTGAGTCCAGAGTGTGGCACGCTTGCCTACGGTCGTCGGCTGTGCCGGCTGGAAATGGGTAAATGCCAGTGTTGGCTGTGCTTTGTATTTATCAGCAAACTGAGACAGCTCTGCAATAACGTTCACCAGTTTCTTGCGGACCAGTTTCAGCGCCTCTGTCATTACGATAATATCAGTATTGTCTCCTACATAGCAGGAGGTTGCTCCCAGATGGATGATTCCTTTGGCTTTTGGGCACTGTACGCCGTATGCGTACACATGAGACATTACATCATGGCGTACCTGACGTTCGCGTTCTTTGGCTACGTCATAGTTAATGTCATCTGCGTGTGCTTTCAGTTCATCAATCTGCTCCTGGGTAATATTAAGGCCCAGTTCTTTTTCTGTTTCTGCAAGGGCGATCCATAATTTCCTCCAGGTACGGAATTTCATATCCGGGGAAAAGATGTACTGCATTTCCCTGCTTGCATAACGTTCTGATAAAGGACTTACATATCTGTCTGTACTCATCTTCACTCTCCTGATCTCATGTAGTATAATGCTTAATTACGTAGAAATTATATAACAACCTACCTTCAAAAGCAACCTTAAAATGCCCGCATCAAAACCAGATCCGGCTCATCCCTTCGTAAACCGGGACAGGAACTGTTTTGTACGTTCTTCCTTCGGATGCTCGAACACCTGCATTGGATCGCCCTGCTCCAGAATATAGCCGTCATCCATAAAGATCACCTGATTTGCCACATCCCTGGCAAAGGCCATCTCATGTGTCACGATGATCATGGTTGTTTTCTGATCTGCAAGCTCTTTGATAACCTTCAGTACTTCTCCTGTAAGCTCCGGATCAAGAGCAGATGTAGGCTCATCAAAACAGAGAATATCCGGCTGGAGCGCCAGTGCACGGGCGATTGCCACCCTCTGGCACTGTCCGCCTGAAAGCTGATGGGGATAATTGTTCATCCGGTTCTCCAGTCCCATCTGCTTCAGAAGTCCCTCAGCCTGTATGCGGATTTCTGCATGGATTTCTTTTTTGCGGCTCTTGTAATCAGGCTGTTCTCTGGCAAGCAGTTCTTTGGCAAGCATGACATTTTCAAGAGCTGTATACTGCGGAAAAAGATTAAACGACTGGAATACCAGCCCGAAATGCAGTCTTTTTTTGCGGATAGCGGATTCTCTCTGTGTGGTTGGATCATCAGAATCAAAAAGCCTCTCGCCATTGATACGGATCACGCCTCTGTCGGGCTTTTCCAGAAAGTTCAGGCACCGCAAAAGTGTGGTCTTACCGCTTCCGGAAGAACCGATAATGGAAACAACCTGCCCTTTCTCCAGGGAAAAACTGATATCCTTCAGTATCTCCGTACGGTTAAAAGATTTGCATATATGTTCTACTTCTAAAATCGCCATGTTCGCTCCTCCTACCTGAAATAATCCAGTTTTTTCTCCAGGGTTCCCAGAAGAATGGTCAGGATTCCATTAAATATAAGATAGTAAACGGCTGTAAAAAACAGCGGCCAGATTGCTCCGGAAATTCCCTGTGATCCTTTCATAAATGCCTGACCTGCCCAGATGATCTCCTGAAGAGCGATGATGCGCGCCAGTGAAGTATCTTTTACCAGAGTAATGATCTCATTGGACATAGGCGGCACGATTCGCTTGATCACCTGAAGTAGCTTGATCTTAAAGAAAATCTGGGTTTTGGTCATACCAAGCACAAGACCTGCCTCTTCCTGTCCCACCGGAACTCCCTGAATTCCTCCGCGGTAGATTTCCGAAAAATAACAGGAATAATTCAAAATAAACGAAACGGATGCAGCCAGGAAACGTCCGCTTTCTCCGCCTCCCCAGATAGGATTATGCAGTACCAGTCCGGGGAAATAGTAAATGATCAGAAGCTGGATCATCAGTGGTGTTCCCCTGATGATCCAGATAAGAAGCTTGATAAACCAGCTCAGTGGTTTGAACCGTGACGTAGAGCCAAAGGACATGATCAGTCCCAGCGGAAAAGCTCCGATCAGGGTCACAAAGAAAAGTTTTAATGTCTGAATGAAACCGATGTTCAGCGAGTGGATAACAATCGGCATCTGTTCCATAATCTGTTCCATAAAAATATCCTGCTTTCTTTATGCTTTGTAGGAAAACGCAGAAAAAGCTCCTGTGGAGCTTTTCTCTGCATACGGTCAAAAAGAGCGGTAAAAACCGCCCTCTCTGACTATGCTGTAGTTATATTATGCCACGGCAAATATTATTTCTGTTCAATCACTGCGTCCTGTACGCCGTATTTCTCAGCGCACTCTGTCATGCTGCCGTCTTCATAGCTTGCAGCAAAGAATTCGTTGAGAGCTTCTGCAAGATCAGAACCTTTACGGAAACCAACTCCATACTCTTCACTGTTCAGTTCTACTGTATGGGTCAGGTTCTCGTATCCAGTTCCCTCACCGATCATGGCAGCTGCCATCAGAAGATCGATTACGGCTGCATCAGAAGTTCCTGCGGATACTTCCATCAGAGCGTCAGACTGCGCTTTTACCGCAGTGTAGTTCAGACCGAGATTACTGATTTCCGCCTCTCCTGCACTTCCTGCTTCTACTGCAAAGTTCAGATCTGCAAGACTGTCAACATCCTGATACTGATCTGCCTTATCTTCCGGTACGACAACAACCTGTGCGTTATTACAGTATGCATTGGAGCATTCCATGGAACTGGTAACTTCATCAGTAAGTGTCATTCCATTCCATACACAATCAATCGTCTTGCCTTCAAGTTCCAAGATCTTGTTATCCCAGTCGATTTCTACAAATTCTACTTCTACACCAAGGCTCTCAGCAAAAGCAACGGCCATGTCAGCATCAAATCCGACCCAGTCTTCGCTTCCTTCTTCCTTGTAATCCATCGGTGCAAAATCAGTAATACCCACTACCAGAGTTCCTTTTTCTTTTACATAAGCTGCATCGCTCTCATCTGAAGATGCGAAAGCTGTGGCAGTCATGGAAAAAATCATGGATGATGTCAATAACATTGCAATTAATTTTTTCATATCGGTTGATCTCCTCGCTTAATATTTGTTTTAGGTGATTACGGTACAATATTATCAATTTACCACATGAAAGTCAACCATAAAAATAGATTTCTTTGAACTTTTTACAAATTTTCTCAGAATGCATGAAAGCAATTGTTCACATTTCTCCATCATGATCCTGTACTTCGATGGTATTCTCTGGTAAATTTTTCCAGAAGTTCATCGATATGCTGGGAATACACCTGCTTCTCAGGTTTTTTCGCAAAATGATCCAGCGTATCCTTCACTTCCCGGCGTATATCCTCTCCCGCATTCAGTTCTGTCAGCCTGCTCTCATATTCAATAGGCGTACGGATACTGCGGAAAGCGAGAAGATAACACTTCAGTGCAGACCGGTCATGTCCCTGTTCATATGCCTTCCAGAAACTCTCTACTGCTTTTTCCATCTGAAACAGATAGCTGTAGGCACAGCCCAGATTATGGTAAATGCTTTCCGTCAGACCTTCTCTGGCTGTTTCCAGTTCTTCCCGTTCCAGAAGCTTCTGATAAACGCGGATGGCATTGACAAACATCCCGTTTTCCACCAGGGCATCCCCTTTCTCTTTTTCACGGACTGCAGACGGCTGTGCATTCAGCTTCTGAAGCTGGCTGTTCAGGACACGAAGTTCTTCATAACTCAGATAATTGATTTCCTTGAAAATCGGATACAGAATATCTTCCGCAGCCGCAAACTTGCCCAGATTCGGGCGGATCTTCGCAGCCAGTTTCGGAAGATCCAGTTCCTCCGAAATCCAGCTGCACAGTCCTTCATTGACAATCGTATCATCCACCAGATATAGATTATGATAAAGATAGTAACATAATTCCTCAATGCTGTAGATGTTTGTGCTGATATTTTCGATATAATATGGTGTTTCTGCCTTTTTTGTCTGGCATAAAATAAATCCGCTCATTTTCGTCCCCCTCTTACCATGCGGCTGTTTCTTTCCAGACTTTGCCGCTGCTCGGGAACATATCGCCAAAGCCCATGTCTCTCACCGTGATCTCACATTCTTTCGGAGAAACATATTTCAGCTCCAAATGAAGTCTGGTAGTCTTATTCGGTCTTTTGGGAATACCGGGAAGGCTCATGGACACACGGCGTTTTTCCGATTTATCCATGGTTGCTACTGTAAATACAAGTTCTTCCATATCATCCAGGATCAGCTCACACTGAGCTTTGCAGTCATACCAGTTATTGCCGGCCTCAATGAGAGAGTAATATGCAGGAGACCCCATCACTCTCATTTCCATGCCCACATCTGCCAGTACCAGTGCCTCGCTCATGTAGCGGTAACTCTTCAGGTTCTTTTTCTCCAGACGTTCCACTGCTGCCGCGCAGGCCCCTTTTGCAAAAAGATTATTTCCGTAAAACACTTTGCGTTTCTGATAACACAGAGCTTTTACAGACTGTTTCGCCCATTCTGTGTCAAATCCATTGCCGGTGATCTGGATACTGGAGTAAAGTTCTGTACCAAGAGTCTTCTGAATAAACTGACTGAAATCTGAATCTCTTGCCTCCTTCTCCTCACTGAGACTGGATTCCCGGGGTTCTTCCAGCCTGACCAGAACCGGTCTGGTGCCAGAAGTCATGGACATTCTGCGGAAAACAACCTTCTCCGGAGCAAATTCATACCACGCCACGCTCCTGTTCCATGTATCTCTCTTCTGGGAAAGCATGTAATAATAAAAGCTTTCGCCATAATCCATCAGCATGAATTTTTCCTCCGGAAATCCCAGATGGGCACATGCCTTCTGGAAATTCTTCACTCTCCCGGGTGTAAGGGCGCGTGTTGTAATGACCATGCATTTGGTATTTTTTACAATATCCAGAATACCCAGGAATTTCAGTATTCCCTTCAGGAAGATTGACAGAAATTCCCATGGTTCATGCTCTTCTCCCGCCATCTGAACAGGGTCCGTACTGTCGGACAATTCATAGAGATTATCCAGCATGATCCCGCCCTTTTCTCTGGCAAAATACTCTGCCTCCAGACCGATGCAGTAATCTTCCTGTTCGATTCTCCGGCAAATACAGCTCGGGGCCTCATACTGGCTGCTCCCCACCTTCATACTGATGGATCTCGCTTCATCCGCCTTCCGGTCGTAATAACAAATCTGGGAAACCTTTTCCCCAAAATCAATTCCAATCATCAAGTCACGAATTTCGTTCATCTTCCGTTTCCTTTTCTATGGTAAACATTTCTTTTACGTATTGTTCCTGACGGAGATACTGCTTCATTCTTCTGGAAACTTCCTGCTCTTTGTCCAGTTTTCTTGCAGACAGCATCTGGTTCAGGAGCTGATATTTGCTCATGGGAGTTCCGTCCACGCGGTTCATTGCAAGAACCCGCTCTGTGGTCTTATGGACTTTTCCGCCCTGCTCAATGCGGAAATAATAATGCAGAGTTTCTCCATAAAACAAAGTAAAAGTCTTGGTAAAGATTCCCTCATAAACATTTTTCAGCGGTTCACTCTTATATTCTTTCCCGATTCCAAGTCCTGTATCCAGCGCATAAAATAAAGTCACCTTCGCCTCCGGGCTGGTATGATATTCCACATACGTCTTGTCATCCAGCTGATACGGGCTCAGAAGCTCCGGAGAAAGCTTCCTGTAAAAGGCAAATGCCCTGCCTTCTTTTACACATTCCTTAAGAAGTACTTTTTCCATTTCCACATGTCTGCTGTCTGTGACTTTTTCTTTTGCAAGTGCTTTGAGAAGAGCCATTCGGCAGACTTCATTCACAGGCCATTTCCGCTCATATGCATTTTCCAGGCATTCCCTGACAAACGGGCTCATGGGATATTCCCTGACAAACACACCATAGGAGAGCTGCGTCAGATATGCTCCGATGATTCGTTCCTTGCCTGCCTGCTTCACATAAGAGCGCAGGATGTCTTCTCCTTCTTTGCGGTAATCTGACGTAAACATCAGAATGCCCAGAATCTTTTCTTCCAGATCATAGGTATCCATATCAAAGCCTCTTGCGCTTTTCCAGATGGCAATCAGTTCATCTGCGGGTCCAAATCGGTACTGCATCAGATAATGGAGGATCACTTCATCGTATTTGCCTGCACGGTATACTTCACTGGAAAGTGCCAGAAGCTCCTCGTCTTCTGCCATTTCACTGCGCAGGATCATCCGGCTGGTGAGTTTCAGAAGACTGCCCCAGTCCACGCCTTCGTATCCGAATTCCTGAATCACATACATTGCTTTTGCAAACATCCGTCTGGAAACCAGAACTTCCAGAAGTGTCCTGCGGTCCACGATGGTGTATTCCCGCAGATCCAGCGCCTGAAGATAATCATCCAGGTTTTCTTCCTGTGCATGAGCCGCGAAATAATCCAGAATCTTTCTGCGGGTATGCTTCCTGTAAGTGCCTGTATAAACATCAGACTCTGTCAGATACTGGAAAAGCTCAAGATTTTCACGGTTCAGTTCTGCATTTTCACAATAATGAAGAAGGACGCCCGGCTCTCTCACGCCTTTATCAAGGACGCGGGAAAGAAGTTCCCGTTCATCGATCATCTTTGTAACATTATAATCTACGGTAGATGCATAGCGGCGCTGCTTCTCATCCTGGAACAGGATCACGGCATCTTCTGTATAGATTTTCGGATATGCCACACCCTGTACACAGGGATAAGCTTCCTCTCTTGCCATCTGGCTGTGGCGGACAATCACCTGCCGAACCTTTTTATCGTCGCAGTATAACCGGCAGGTAAACATGAGACGGGCTGCCGCCTGGGCTTCCTTCGCATCTGACGGATCCATGCAGAATTCCTGATAGAGAGCCGCATAGTTCTCATTGATCCTGCCTTCTGCCAGTTTCCGGAGAGCAAATTTACGGATATTTTCACGATAGCTCTCATACACACCCGGTTCTTTATCTCTGTACGCAATGACATTGGCGTAGAGATAAGCTTTTCTGGAATCTCCAAGTGTATTATCATTATATGTAAAATACATCAGGAGTGTCTTGGGCAGTTCTCTCTGATAGGAAGTGTCCATGGTCTCCACATAGTATTCATAAAGTCTGGTAAGTCTCAGTCCACGCTCCACTGCAAGGGAAAACCAGCGGAAATACTCCGGTTTTCTGGGATTCTCGATCATGATATATCTGCAGATGGCTTCCAGAGTGTCATCTGTGGGAAATGCCTCATATCCCATGGCAAGGGCTCTGTAAAGGCTTCTGTTGAAGGTCTTCTCATATCCGGACAGATAGGAAAGGCGCATCACAAGCTCCTCTGTGAGGAGGCCATTTTTGCCTGCAAAAAGAAATACCTGCACCCAGAATCTGCTGATCCGGTGAAGAAGAGACATATCCGAACTGATATAATTCCATGCTTCCAGATAAAGCAGCGGGCTTCTGCATCCCCGGTCAAACAGCTCTTCCATGAGAAAAACTGCTTTGGACGGTGTACGGCGATAAGCGCTGTCCATCTGAAGCTGCACCCACATCAGGATCAAACTGTCTTCTTTTTGCATATAGAAATTCTGAATCTTTCGCAGAGCCTGTACGCTGTCGCGATATATTCCCGTGAGACTGCAAAGATACAGATAAACACCGGCAAATTCCAGATCATCTCTGGAATAGGATTTGTCACGGAACTGTTTCAGAATCCCGGCAGCTACCGGATCATTCCCTTCTTTGTGCAAAAGGTATGCCTCCAGCATCTGATATTCCGGATAACAGCAGCCGGCTTCACGAAGCTGGTTCAGTTCAAAGCGGGCACTTCCTGCCCAGGTCTTAAAATCCATGCTGCCGCAGCGGTATTCCATGTAATCACGCATCAGAGAAAGTTTATGTTTTTTCTCCACTGCACTGATATCAACGTTTGCTTTGACTTCTCTGGAAGCGATAACAGGATAAATCAGCTCCTGATAAGGGCTTTTGATCACGATCTGCCCAAATTGTCTGCCTTTTCCCAGTTTCTCTTTGTGAATCACATATTCTGCCTGATAACTGCTTCCGATAAAATCTTCATCCGTCACCACATGATGTTCCACTTCCAGGAAATCTCCTCTTGCTTCAATATCAAGACGAAGATGTCCCCATCCTGTCTTTTGAATATCAAACGATTCCTGAACGGATTCGCTGACTTCATAAAATTCTCCGCCGCTCTGTTTCAGAGAAATGGAAACCGGTTCCTTGTATCCCATGCTGATAAGGAATTCCTCCAGATGCTGGTAAGTCACAGGCTGGACGGAAAGTCCCGCATACAGAGCTTTTTCTTTCAGGCTTCGGTTCTCCATGATTCCGGAAAAGGATTTATCTTTAAACAGACGGTATGCTTCGCGGAAATCCTTACGGGCGATCAGCTGGAACGCTTCCGGGTCATGAAGTTCTCCTGCAGAGCTTCTGATTTCTTCTTTTTCTGTTTCAATGGAAAATGGAAGCCTGTACTCTCCGATGTTCGTTGTAAAACACAGCCAGCCGCTTAAGGATTCTCCAGGCTTCATGCCTGTGGCATCTACACCGTAAGGCAGACAGATGGTTGTTCCTGAAAACCTGCCGAGCCCGGATACCAGTCTCCTGCTGGAAGAGGTCACGTATCCGCGGATGCGCTCGTTATTCTCTGTTCCGAAATAAAGATCGCCCCGTATGGTCTCTCCTGCTTTCAGTGTGACGGAAATCCTGTCCTGTGAAAACAGAAGTGCAGGATTTTCATATTCAAATTTTCCACTTAACAATTGTTCTATCTTTTTCTTCAAAGTAGTTCCCCTTATCGTTCTGAAATGTGACGGTCAGTGTTCCCTGAAAAGAAAATGTTTCAACTTATTAATCCGGCTTTCCGACACATTCCGCTAATATTCTTTGCTAATAGCAACAATTATACATCACAACTTCCGCCAGTGCAAGGAGACGATTGACAAGCTTTTTCCTGATTTCGCAGAAAACAAAATGCCGTATGGAGAAAACAACTCTATACGGCACTTTTTAAATCAGCCTGATAATATGTCAGAAGCTGAATTTCCATTCAATTTACATATCCTTTGCTGTCCAGTGAAGTACTTCTTCCCTCCCGGGAATGGATGCAGTGGCACCAGGGCGGGAAACAGCGATGGCGGAAGCTTTTGCCGCCAGATCAAGCCCCTCCTGAACCGGCATTCCGTCCAGAATGGAGGAAATAAAATATCCTGTAAAGGTATCCCCGGCGGCAGTGGTATCCACGGCTTTTACTCTATAGATTCCCTGTCGGCAGATGCCGTTCTCATCCTGATAGAGAGAGCCTTCACCGCCCAGGGTGAGAACAATTTTGGCATGCGGATAAAGTTCTCGGATCCTGCTGAGGATTTTATCCGGTTCTTTTTCCCCTGTGATCTGATATCCCTCAATCTCGTTTACAAGAAAGAGACTGATTTTTGAGAGATCACATGCTTCCAGCGCACTGTCGTACGGTGAAGGATTAAGAATGATCATCATTCCTTTTGCATATGCGGCATCAATGATGTAATCAAGCTCATTCACTTCATTCTGGAGAAGGAGTATATCACCCTTCTCAAAAGAAGCGAGCACCTCATCCACAAATTCTCTGGTAATACTCCTGTTAGCGCCCCCGAAAAGCAGTATGCAGTTCTGTCCGTTTTTGTCCACCTGAATAACAGTATGTCCGCAGGGACCGGGAATTTTACGGATAAATTCTGTATTGACTCCATTTTCTGCACATGCCTGCAGGAGGATTTCTCCGCCATCTCCGATCATTCCCGCATGATACACAGGAATACCGGCTTTCGCCAGAGCAATCGACTGGTTCAGGCCTTTACCGCCGCAGAACGTATTTCTGTCCCTGGCAGCCCGGGTTTCCCCCGGCACAAGGATACTCTCAACCTGATATACATAATCCAGATTCAATGACCCAAAATTCAAAACTTTCATAATTATATCACCTGCTGTCTGTTTTCATAAACTCAATATATTGATCTTCCGGAAGCGGTTTTGAATAATAATATCCCTGAATGCGGTCAACATGAAGACGCTTCAGTTCTTCCACTATTTCTTCTGTTTCCGCGCCCTCTGCCACAATGCTGTAACGGGCTTTCAGGAACATTTCCACCAGAGAATGGAAAATCTGGCGTTCCTTCGGTGTCCCGAGTGCCTTGTCTGTCAGAGATTTATCAAGCTTGATCGTGTCAAACGGAAGAGAAAGGACACTGGCGAAATTAGAATACCCCATGCCAAAATCATCCAGATAGAAACGAACGCCTTCCTCTGTAAGTGACTCCATAATCGCCCTGGCCTTCACCGGATTTTCGGAAATGACTCTCTCCGTAATCTCAATCTTGAGAATATCGTGGCTGACCCCGTATTTATTCAGGATTGTATCCAGCTTGTCCTTCATTCCTTTTTCCATAAACTGACGAATGGACATGTTAATGGTGATTCCTTTCAGCCCCAGCTCCGGATGTTTTCCTATAAATGCACATACTTTTTCCACGATGATCCAGTTAAGCTCACCTATCATTCCCGTAGATTCTGCCAGAGCAATGAATTCTGACGGAGGTATCTGTGTTCCATCTTTGTCTGACATACGTGCAAGGGCTTCTGCAGAGCAGAACAGTCCGTCTTTCCAGCAATAGATCGGCTGGTAATAGACAGAAAAACTTTTATCCGCAATGGCCTCTCTCATTTGTTCAATAATGGATTTCTGCCGTTCCATCATCTTTCTGACCCGTCTGTCAAAATGAACCCAGCCATTCTCGCCTTCTGTCTTTGCAAGACACATTGCATATTCCAGACGTTCAATGATCTGAGTATTGTCACTTTCATCTCCGTCCCAGTAAAGATCAGACACTGATGCAGAAAGAGTGGATTTCATACCACCGATCTCCCAGGGTTTCATAAACCGCTCTCTGATATCAGCAACAGTACACAAATAAGAAGCTTCCGCATCCTCCTGGCAGATGATTGCAAATTCCAGACTTCCCACCCGGTAAGCTCTCGCTGCCGGAGAAATATTGTCCAGATATCGTGCTGCTGCATACAGAAATTCATCTCCATTCTTCTGTCCGAATTCTCTGTTCACGCGGCCGAATTTATTCAGACAGAGCATGATCACATGCAGCCTCTTCTCTGATTCACACAAAACTGCCAGATCCTCTACAAACGCTCCCCTGTTTCCCAGGTTCGTAAGATAATCCACATTATTGCGCCTGCTCTGAAAACTGATAAACAGTATCAGATCCACCATTGCAGCGATCAGTCCGTTCATCATGATATCACGGCACACAAGCTGCCAGATAAGGATTCCACACACTACATAAGGAATGGAACGCATCGCCTTACGCATGGATCTGCTGGCAATCTCACTGTTTTTCAGATAACACAGTCCTACCATCAGCACCTCACATATCAGGACAAGATATCCCAGGAGATTCAGCGGTCCCCTGTAATATTCATTATTCTGAAAGCTGAACAGGCAGTTGTTGAACAGATTTACTACTACAGCAGCAACTACGATTCCGTATAATGAATAGATCATAATTGATATTTTTTTTCTGCAAAAATGCTTCGGAAAATGCTCAAAAATCTGAAATGAAAGATAACTGGCAATTACTACCGAATTAAGGCTGGCCAAAAGATAGTTCAAACTGGAAATAAGCATATTCAGCCAGACCGGGATCTCGTCAATACTGCGGATACCATATACGGACAGAACATCCATAGTAATAGCCGATAATGTCACATACAGACAGAATCGAAATCTCTGATTCCCGGTATTGGCCGTGCTTCCTTCATCGAAACTATACAGCAGCAGCAAAACAACAATCAGCGCCGCCTCGATTTCCAACGTCAACGAGAAATCCATATTTGTTCCTCTTTGTATCGTAAAAATTTTTATGTAATTTGATACTATCACACATCCATTTGTAAAGCAATCCTGAATGTATTTTTATAGATTTCTCCAGGCAGAAGGCTGTTTAAGTCTTCCTGCTTCTCCAGATCTTCCGTCACTCCTTTGCGGGACGGAAGAGAAGACCATGGCTCAATACATACATATGGAGCCTCTGTACGCGGACAATGCCAGAATCCCACGTATCTCATGTCTTCGTATCTCACGGAAATGGATGTACCGGATTTCCTGCATTTCAGCACCACATGTCCCCCTGTATTTTCCAGTACAATGGCATCCTCATCAAAAAGACTGTGTTTCAGGGAAAGCTTTCCTTCGGTAAGCCCGTGGTATTCCTCTTTTCCCAGTACAAAACAGTCATCGGAAAATTTTACTTTCAGCGGTTTTGCATTTTCTGCAAATTCCAGATAGTAATCCTCAAATTCTGTTCCATTTACAAAGGGCACCTGAAATCCCGGATGTCCGCCAATACCAAAATACATCGTCTTCGTATCCCGGTTTTCCACTTCATAGGCAACATTTAATTCTGATCCGTCCAGCTGATATTTTACTCTGTAAACAAAGTCAAAGGGATATTCGGATCTCGTATTCTCATCAGACTTCAGTTCAAAACACAGTCCCTCTTCTGATTCCGCGCATGTCAGAACGGAATACATTACAAAACCGTGTATCTTCATCTGATAGCTCTTTCCCTGATAAGTATATTTTCCTTCTGTTAGTCTGGCAATATACGGGAAAAGATTCGGGGCGCTGTCTGCCCAGTATCTGTCATCTCCCTGCCAGAGGAGCTCCCGCTGTGCCTTTTTGTCATATACGGACTTCAGTTCTCCGCCTTTTTCGGAAGCGGTAATTCTCAGATAATCATTTTCAATTGTATGTACTGTGTATTTATTTTCCATAATTTTTTCCTGTTCCTTTCCTGTATAAACGTAAATGTCTGCTTATGCAGCGGATGCTGTCAGCAGGTGTTCCTGACAGCATCGGATATATGTATTCTCAGTCAAACATCATATAATCCATATAAAATTCATTAAAATCCTTATCCGTTGAAAGACTTACTTCCTCAGATATTTCAACCAGATGTTTCAGTTTGCTTTCTCCCTCAGGGTCTCTTAAATACCCGGCGGCTCCGGCAAGAGAACTGTTTCCCACTGCCTCGATCCGGTCACCCAGTTCCGGAGGAAGCAGACCGATGGCAATGGCTTTGTTTTTGTTAAGCTTATAGCCAAATCCTCCAGCCAGATATACTTTTGCAATCTGGTCCTTACTGATTCCGTAACGAAGGATCAGAGTTTCCGCTCCTGCCCGGACTGCAGCCTTTGCAAGCTGAATCTCACGGACATCTTTTCTGGTAAATGCAATTGTTCTTCCGTCCTCAGTTTCTGCCAGAGGGAATCCATCGTCAAAGTAATCTTCATCCAGCAGTCCTGAATCTTCCACCAGCTCGTTTTTTACCAGTTCCATAACCGTCTCCACCACACCGGTTCCGCAGATGCCAACCGGGGGCTGATTCAGAATGGTTTTTACCGAAGCTTTTTTATCATGGATTTCCACAGAGCAGATTGCTCCTGCCACGCTTCCGGTTCCCCAGGTGATATTACCGCCCTCAAAAGCCGGTCCTGCCGCTGTGGAGGTTACCAAGATCCTGTCTTTATTCCCGATGGCCATTTCTCCGTTGGTGCCAAGATCCACCAGAAGACAGACTTCTTCACTCCTGTCAAATCCGCAGGCATATAATCCGGACACAATATCACCGCCCACATAGGTGGAAATTCCCGGAAGAAGATTTACTTCTGCACTGCAGTCTGTATGATCTGGATCTGTACTGTCTGAGTATGTAACATGCTCTTCTGTTCCCGGTTCTGTGCCGCCCAGTATTTCTTCATAGCTGCCTTTTATCAGATCGATGTTCACTGGAGTAAACGGGTAAACGCCCAGCGTATCGCAGTCGTATCCCATAAGCAGGTGTCCCATGGTAGTATTTCCTGCTATGGAGATTCTTTTAATTTTTTCCATTGGGATTTGTGCTTCTATTGCGAGCTGACGGATTCCCCTTCTCAGGATCTGACGGATACAGTTTTTCAGTTCTTCTTTTTTGCCGTCCACAGATGCCTGGATTCGTGAAATCACATCGGCGCCATATGCACGCTGTTCATTAATAAAGGTCACGGTGTGCAGTCTTTTCCCGCTGTCGCAGCCAAGAAGCTCCATGGCAATGGTAGTTGTTCCGATATCTGTCGCAATCTCATAACCACTGTCGGTCTCCGATGATCGATTTTCCTCCTCATCGTCAGTATCGCCCAGGATTTCAAATTCTGATTCATCATTCAGTGTAAACGCAACTTTCAGATCCTCCGTCGGATACAGTCTGCAGGATAATCTCCAGCCGGCTTCCAGCTGTTCCCTGGAAAAAGCCTTTTTGTCTTCCTGAGTGATAAATGCATCTCCTTCCAGAACCTGCACACCACATTTGCCGCACCTGCCTTTGCCTCCGCAGGGTGCGCTGAGATAGAATCCTTCTCTGACCAGCGCATCCATCAGAAATTCGCCCTCTTTCATCACAATGCGGCGCTTTTTTGTTCCCCGGATGACTTCCACTTCTGTCTTTGGAATGTTACGCATTTTGCAGTGGATGTTCGGACATTTTCTGCAGTCATGATGAGCCTTAAATACATTCTCATCCTCCGTCAGTATGAATACCTGACAGGATGTTTTTACCGGATCAAACATAAAGCCGCTGCTGATCCCGATCCCGAATCTCTTCTCAAGTTCCAGATGCTTCCAGGCAATATGCTGTGATTCCATGGAAATATCATGAGGTGCCTCCAGGCGCTGCAGAATGCCCATTTTATGCTCTGCGCATACCTCCTTCAATTTTTCCATCATGCGTCCTTCCAGGGAAAATAAGATATCATCTGCAATCGCGTCGCAGAGCATTCCTTTGACATAATCCCCTTCATGAAATGCATTGGTGCTGCACTTTCTGATTCCGTCACCGATGCTTAGTACCGCATAGATCACAGGCGTACCTGCCTTATATTTTTTTGTCTCAATGGATTTCGGCAATATGCCGAATCCCAGAATTCCCACCGGCTCTGCCAGCCCCAGCATATCATCACGGATTTCCTCGTATTCATCTGCAACTTCCTCATACACAGGACTGTCTTCATAGCAGTCCATGGCTTTCAGTACGGCAGCTTTGTCAAGCTTCGGCACAAGATGATCTATTTCATAAAAGTTCTCCATACTTTTCCTCCTGTTGTTCCCAATCTATCTACTATTATATAATTTTTTACAGAATAAGTCCGTCTTTTTTTTGGATAATCTGTGTATTTTTTATATATTTTCCATAACACAACGTAAAATCCGGGGATATTAGAATTTTTTTCAGTTAAATTGAGATTATTTTATACAGCTTGCCGAGATTATTTTACACCTTTACAATACAAAAAACGGATAAAGACAGAATTTTTAGAAATCCTTCCCTTATCCGTTTTTGTATCTTCTCTACCTCTTCTCGTTAAAATCCTTAATCGCCCGGAACATTGCCATCATATTTTCTGCTGACGTCTGTCCCTGGATATTATGTACGGTGTTGAATACGAAACCGCCGCCTTTATTAAAGAGCTCAAGACGTTCTGTAACTTCTGCATATACTTCTTCCGGAGTTCCGAACGGCAGTGTCTTCTGCGTATCCACGCCTCCGCCCCAGAAAGTAAATTTGTCTCCCCACTGTTCCTTCAGCATATGGCCGTCCATTCCATATGCTGAAAGCTGAACAGGATTCAGGATATCCACTCCCATTTCATAGAAGTCCTGAAGGAATGTGGTTACTGCTCCGCAACTATGATAGAATGTTTTCCAGTTCGTATTTTCGTGTACCCAGTCATTGATTTTCTTATAATACGGTTTATAAAATTCACGGAAACTGTCAAGTGACATAAACGGGCCATTCTGTGTGCCGAAATCAGTTCCGGATATGATAATTGCCTGAATCTTATCGCCGCATGCCTGTTTAAAGAGTTTTGCATTTTCAAGAGCGATTTCTGTCTGATATTCATAAATTTCATGAATATAGTCCGGACAGATCTTATGAGCCATCATGAAATCCGGAATATCACGGATCCCCTTTGGTTCTTTTACGTTCGGTCCCGGAATCAGTGCAAAATCACCCAGTCCTGCAAGCGCGCCTTGATTTTTCTTTCTTCCAGTCCAAGGGCTGTCCTCAGTTTTGCCAGTGCATTGGCATTAATGCCGGTAATGGCTGTGGAACCCATATCTACAACTACTTTTTCAGGTTCCCGATGATTCAGGGTTTCAATTAATCTTTCTCTTGATGTCAAAGTTTTTTCCTCCTTTTCTAATTCCGTGTTCGGACACGGTTTTGTCAAATGAATTACTCCTTATTATTTTTTGATTTTTTAAGGAGTAATTCTGGTATCATCAAATACTGTATTTCATTACATTAGTATTTCAGATACTGTATTTCGTTACAATAGAAAGCTCTGTGTGATTCAGTTCATTTTTTGGTTTTTCATTCCATAACAGATATTTTACCAGAATTTCTGTGCCTTCAAAGCCCTGTTTGTAGGGCTCCTGGCAGACAGCGGCTACCACTGTCCCGTCTTTAAGACCTCTTCTGATCACTTCTGTCAGGTCAAAAGCAACTATTTTCAGTTTCTTTCCGCTCTCCAGAACAGCCTTCATACCACCTTCATTTCCGGCCCCGGCAAAACAGATCCCGTCAAGATCTTGTTTACTATCAAGCAGTTCTTTTACAAGTGTATAGGAAATCGTGTCACTGTCTTCGTTCTGAATAATATCCGTAATCTCGATCCAGGGAAAATCCTGGTGAATTGTCTCGGTAATCCCCTGAATTCTTCGTTCCACTGCAAGATTCTTCTCTGAACTGCCAATCACTGCATAACGTTCATTTGAGCCGCTGCTGATCATTCCCATCAGACCTGCGGCGACAGTCCCGCTTTTTTTATAGCGGCATCCCACATAAGCCAACCGGGCTGAATCCAGTACATCCGAATTGATCGTAACAACTTCAATCTTCTGATTTTTTAACTCGTTGATCTTGTTTACAACTTCCGGGGTATTGATCGGAGTAATGACAATCCCTTTCACTTTTTCTGATACAAGCTGATCGATCAGCTTAATCTGAAGATCCGCATCGTATCCTTTCATAGTCTTAATGGAACTTTTCAGCCCAAACTCTGCAAAAGTATTCAACGCTGCTCTGACACCATGCAAAACCTCTTCATAAAACGGGTTGCCGTCCGAATTCAGTATAACTCCAATCTTTTTGGTGTTATAACGGTTATCAGCCAGCGCTTTGGCTGCGGGATTCGGTTTATAACCCAGATCAGATGCTATTTTTTTGATTCTGTCCTGAACTTCTGCTTTGACTCCGGGACGATTATTCAGTGCCCTGTCAACAGTCCCTCTGGAAACACCTGCAAGTTCAGCTATCTGTTTAATCGTAACTTTCATTCTTTCCCCTCCGTGTGCGCACACGAATTCAGTAAAAAAAATTAATTTCTGACTTTATATTTCAAAATATAACAGGTAAAAGAATCATCTGTTGTTTTCACTGGTTATATTATAACCAATTTCGGAAATATTTTTGTGCATTTTTTTAGAAAAACCATTTGATTTTTTTATTTTTTGTGTATTATTAAGATATAAAAATCATCATTTGGTAATTTTTTTAGAAACAAGGAGATAATTATATGGAACCGCTTTTATATTCCATTATCAAAAAACAATCTCTCCATGAACTTCTGGAGACGTTTTATAAATGCATCGGACTGCCTGTTCAGGTTCTGGATGAAAACGGGGAAATCCTGGATCAGTTCGGTGAAGCACACAGCTATTGTAAGATTTTCAAGCGCTTTGTCCCCAAATCCGATTCCTGTACCAAAATGCATTCCAATGCCAGCAAACTTGCTATGAGCCTTGGCGAAACGTACATATTTTCCTGCCATTCCAATCTGAATCATATTGTTTTTCCGCTGGCCAACAATAATATTCTTCTCGGATCCATCCTTGCAGGTCCCTTCATCATGGATGCGCCGGATTCGTTGCTGCTTTCGGATATTTCCAAGAAATATAACATACCGACCGTCAGCATCCTGGAAATGTATGAGGAAGCCGGAACGCTTCCTGTTTTTGAACCGTCCAAGGTTACATACATCAGCAGAATGCTGTACTATATGTGCTCCGGTCTCGTTACGGACAGTAAGAATCAGTTTGTCATGAATCACAATAAGCTTTACCAGCAGTCCAAGATTAACGAATCGATCCAGATGTACAAGGCTTCTCCTCACGTCAATGCCGCGTCCTATCCCTATGAGAAAGAAAAAGCACTGATCACCAAGCTGAAAACCGGTGATACCGAAAAGTCAAAGGCGCTTCTGAATGATCTTCTGGGATACGTTTTTTTTGCGGAAGGCAACAATCTGGAAGTGGTAAAATCCCGTGCCCTGGAGCTTTCCGCCCTGCTTTCCCGTGCAGCAATTGAAGGCGGTGCTACAAGCGACAGTATCCTGAGGATCAACAATCAGTTTCTGATGGATCTGCAAAATGTCAAGACTCTGGATGATTTATGCTATAAACTTCAGGAAACGATTGATGTATTTACAGAGTGTATGTTCAACTACATTCCGACCAAGAGCAATGAAATTACCAAAAAGGCAATCCGTTACATTTCCAAGAATTTTTCACATCCATTGTCTCTGGAGGAAGTTGCCAACCATGTACATCTTAACCCGGCTTATTTTTCCACCCTCTTCAAGCAGTCCACAGGGTCTTCCTTTAAGGAATATCTCAATATGGTGCGTATAGAAGAGAGTAAGCGTCTTCTTGCCAATACGGATCATTCCATTATTGATATTGCTCTTGCGACTGGCTTTGAAGACCAGAGTTATTTCTCTAAGGTATTTAAGAAATATACCGGGCTTACGCCGAAGCAATACCGGTAATTTTCTCTCGGAAATAAAATACAGATAACAAAATGCGACACATACAAAGTGCCGCATTTCGTATTTTTATGATTGCCTGCCATTTTTCTGTTAATAACTGCTTTTCTTTTAAAAGTTTTCTTTTGTTAAAGATTACCTTTTACTTACAGACCGTTTTTCTCCATATATGCAACCAGTTCCAGAATTGACTCTGCGTATCCTGAAAGTGTCTTTTTCCAGTTCCCAAGGCACTGCTTCCCGTCTTCTGTGATCCGATTTTCATCTTATATTTATTTTCCGCCTCTCTGCATTCATACTGTTCCAGAAGCCCCCGTTTTTCCATAAGTCTGAGGTAACGGTAGACACCTGTGGCATCCGGTTTTTCTTCCCTGAACATGGAAAAGCCGCCCGCCTTTTTCAAAATCGCATATCCGGTATCCGGACCATCCGTCAGGATCAGCAGGATCATAGGCTGTATAAACCGATCCAGATTGGCGCCTTTACAGGCACATTTTTTACCTTCTGTTTCCATGAAATGAAACCTCTTTTCTTTGTTACTCTTCCACTGCTGCAGGATAAAAAGGACATTTTTCTTTTTTGCATTCTTTGTTATTCCGGAAATAATGACAGGTAACTTCTGCCGGTCTTTCCAGTTCCAGTCCCAGTCGCTCCTTAATAATTTCCACTGCCGCATCAAATGCCAGAAACGTGTTTCTTTTGCAGCAGCGAGGTCCTTCCATGGATGCAATCTTCATCAGAGAGCGGCCTGTTGCTTCATTCACCCACTGCCAGGTCACGTCGGATAACGGCGTTGTTTTTGTGTAGACACTCAGAAAAATCCCCACGCCGACACCTGCTCCGCAGCTCCCGTAATTGCCGCAGAAACCGCCAAGAACTTTTTTGGAACGTTTATCTGTTTCTGTGAGCATTTTTTCAAGTTCCTCTTCTGTTTTGCCTTCCTTACGGGCACATGTGGTCAGAAGTACTGCCGGTACCAGCAGATGGTGTGGCGGACAATGCATGGGAAGTCCTTCCAGATCCATGCATTCCATTGCCATTTCCCAGATGTTTTTTTCTTCTTTCTCCCGGAAAAATGCAAGACATTTTTCGCGGATCGCTTCATAATAATCCATTTTTCCCTCCGATATTATCTTTTTTTTCTTATTTTTAGTCCAAAACATGAAAAATTTATCTGTAAATTATTTCGCCATTTCAAAACCTGCAATCTTGTCCGGATACCATTTTGTTGCCTCTTTGATACTTTTCGCGGCAGGAAGTCCGTTTCCCGCAAGAACTACGATTTCATTCAGGGCAGATACTTCATTTTCGTATGGAGTCAGTTTGAATAAATTTCCCACACAGTCCAGAAGCCAGTTTCTTCCTTCCAAACGCACAAAGCCTTTCACACGATAGGTATCCTCCAGAAACATTTCCACAAATTTCTCCAGTTCATATACCGTGAATGTATCTTTTATCTTCAAAATATAGCTTCTCAGAGTGATGTCCCGCGTCTGCATTTCAGGTTTCTCTGCTGACAGCATGGGCTTTTTCATTTCCTCCAGCCACTGGTCACGGATCTCTCCGAAGCTTGTCTCAAAAACAGGGATATCCGGCCGGTGATCGTGAACGGTTTCCCGGACAGATTTCAGTTCTTCCTCCGTTGCCAGATCCGTTTTGTTGATCAGGATTATATCGCTGATGCTGATCTGTTTTTTGACAACTGTGGCTGTTTTATATACTTTATGGAATCGCCTGGCATCCAGAAGACAGATGCTTCCCATATATTCCAGCCCGGGGAATTTTTCCTCCTGCGCCATGATTTTACGCACATTGGTGGGATTTGACAGGCCGGATGCTTCGATGATGATGACATCAGGCTTCGTAATAAGAGCCTTCTGAAGCACTTCCTCAAATTTGTCCAGTCTGCAGGAACAGAAAATTGAACCGTTATTGATCTCATCCAGCACGGTACCAAGCTCTTTCAGAAGCTGTCCGTCGATACCTTCTTTGCCGTATTCATTCACGATAATATGCATCCTCTGCCCTTCAAAAAGCCGGATGAAATTTTTAAGAAAAGTTGTTTTTCCCGCTCCCAGAAAACCGGTAACCAGATATAATTTTGACATAGTTTACCTCCTCGTCGTTCTCTTCTGTATTCTAAACATATTATTTCTGAATTCTTACATCAAACAAAATGCTTCCCATATGGACTTATTAGACGTTGTCTAATAGATTGAATCCATTATAGGAAGCATTTTATCATTTTTCTATAAATATCTATTTATTATTTGTACTTTTTTTGTAATATGCAAAAGTATTACAATACTTCGTTGATTGCAGCCTCAAGTTCCTCTTTTGCCGGAACGATGGAGCTGAATTTCAGTTTGCCGTTGATGTAGATAGACGGAAGATTCTTAACCCCCATCTTCTTGCATCTTGCAATGTTTTCTTTCTGAGTGAATTTGTACTCGATCATATCGATCTTATCCCCGAAGGTTGCCTTTGCTTCGTTAGCTGCACCCATCATGTAAGTACATGCTGCACAGGTAGCGGAATCCAGGGTAAATACTTCTACGAAAGGCTTGGTCAGATGTTCATAATCCGGAAGTTCAACCTCAATATCATCATCTGCAGCCACATAATTCTTCACCATTTCTCTTACTTCATCCGGCTGAGTTACTGCCTGAACCGCACCGATGGTATTCTCAACAGGAACTGCATAAGGCATATCGCATCCCGGGGAAAGGATAAAGTTTCTCTTATCTTCCATGCTGTCCAGAAGATCGATTACATACTTCATGTTATCCTGCTGTGTTCCGTGAAGCATAATGGTTGTCAGAGGAATATTTCCGCCGATACAAACGTTATATTTGTCTGTAATCTTCTTTGCAGCAAGAAGGTTGACATTTTCATCTACAGAAATAGCATCCGGTTTTGCCTGACACATCACTTCGATATTTCTGGTCGCATCGCCGCATACAAAGAAGGAAGAATATGCTCCTTTTTCACGGATATGAGCAAACAGTTCCGTAAACGGTTTCATCATGAATTCTTCGAAATGACTGGAGGAGATCTGGGAAATCAGCGGGTCAACAACCGCGATCACATCCATACCTGCTTCAATATAATAATCTGCCATAGCCTTTGAAACCTTGCAGCAATAATCCAGGAAATCTTCTACTGCTTCCGGATCATCAAACATATCCATGAAGATATTATTTCCGCGAAGATGTGCTGAAAGAGTGAACGGTCCGCAGATCAGTCCATACAATGCAGTTTCATCACCGATAGACGCCTTTACTCTCTTCATTACATCCAGGATCATTGGAATACGTCCGTCTTCTTTTGTAGGAATGGTGCATTCACACGGTGTCACCAGATCTTCATCATCTTCCATCGGATGTGCAGATACAGATGGCGGAGCATCATCAGCCCAGGTCAGCTCGCATCCCAGACATTCTGCTTCCACCTGCAGGTCAAAGATGACCGGAAGACCGGACGGCTTGTACATTTTATGTACTTCCATCAGTGCGTTGTAAAGATTATCGCCGTTGGAAAGTACGTCTTTTGCATTGCATCCGATCAGCTGTCCTGCATGCACTCCTGCAAATGGTACCCATGCAACCTGCGGTGTTTCCTCGTGTCTTAATGTTGCTAAAATCAGTTCTTTTGGTGTCATTTTTTTATATCCTTTCTTTTGGAATTTTTCTCGATTTATTTGATAATTCTATTATAATTTTTATTTTTTAATCGTCAATAGGATTCGCCCAAGTAACAAATCCCGTCGCAAAATTCAATAAATACTTCCAAAATCAGGAATTCTTAGACAATGTCTAATACCATCCAGCTGAACTGCATCTTTGTTTTTGTATTTATTTTAGGTGAATATAATTTTTATTGGATTCGCTGTTAGTTTTAACATTAATAATCCTAAAAACACCTGTACATAGAGTTGTTTGAGTAATTAAACTGTGATAGAATATGTTCATTACAATTCCGTAAAAACAGACTGGAGGTATTCTTGTGGGAATTTATCTGAATCCTGGTAATGAAGGATTTAAAAGAGCATTACGCTCAAAAATATACGTAGATAAAACAGGACTTCTGGAATATACAAATTCTATACTGGAAACTGAACAGTGCTGTATCTGTGTCAGCCGTCCGAGACGATTTGGCAAATCAATCACTGCAGAAATGCTGGTCTCATACTATGACAGAAGCTGTGACTCACGAGAAATGTTCTGCGGCTTGGAAATAGGCAGTTTCCCTGATTTCGAAAAATACCTGAATCATTATGATGTCATACACATCGATATGAACACTTTCCGTCATAAGAGAAATCCTGCAACCGGAGAAGAGGTTTCCGCACTGGAATCTGTAGGACTTTTTCATTCTGAAATAATAAAAGAACTCAAAGAAGCATACGGAAATATTGTTCAGGAAAATGATGTTGATCTTCCCGGTGTTCTGACAAAAATCGGAAAAACTGCCGGAACAAAATTTATCATTGTCATTGATGAATGGGATACGATTTTCAGAGAAGATAAACATGATGAAAGGGCTCAGAAGGCGTATATCAATCTATTGCGTGGTCTGTTCAAGGATTCTACATCCAAATTTTTTATTGCACTCGGATATCTTACCGGTATTCTCCCGATAAAAAAATACGGGACTGAATCTGCATTGAATAATTTTGATGAGTTCACCATGATTCATGCAGAACCTTTGATGGAATATGTCGGTTTTACAGAAAACGAAGTAAAAGATTTGTATCAGGAATATCATATGGATTTTGATGAAGCCCAAAAGTGGTATGATGGTTATACATTTTCCGAAGGAATTCATATATACAATCCGAAATCTGTCGTTGATTCCATCCGTCGAAAGAAGATCACCAGCTACTGGAGCCGTACTGAAACATATGAATCATTGAAATCCTATATCAATATGAATTTTGATGGTCTGAGAGATTCTATTGTTCAAATGCTTGCAGGTGCAAGATGCAAGGTAAACACAGAAACATTTGAAAATGATATGACAAGCTTTTCCAGCAGAGATGATATTCTGACCGTCCTGATTCATCTGGGTTATCTTGCCTATGACAGTACTGTAGAAGAGGTCTATATCCCTAACCCGGATAAACCGGAAAAGTTTTGCATTCCCTCCACGTTTTGAGTACAATTAAAGAAAAAACATTGGAGGATGTGTCTATGTTACTTACGGATAAATATGCTGATAAAATCTATGGTACGATTACCTGTTATGACCGTATGATTATCCAGGGATATATTCCTGGATGGAGCCATGCAGAAGGTATGACCAGTTATCTGAAAGCAAATTCTATCCGTATTTTTGATTTTTCAAATTTTTCTCAGCCTCTTACGGAACAGGTTCGACAGAATGCTCAGCGCATTGCTGATGAAAATGGTATTGAAATTGAATTCATCCGTAAACTCCGTGCTTTCCGTAAAGATGAC
>JALEHU010000126.1 GCA_022770365.1 Blautia sp.
TTCGCACACAAAAGATGGTAATTTATAGATATGTTGATACGGAACTATTTATTTTAAGAAAGGAGTATTTACAAAATGAAAAGAAAAGTAGTCAGTATTTTATTAACAGGAGCTATGCTGGTTTCTATGCCGGCAGCACAGATATTTGCGGAAGAGGCTGAAGGCGGCGAGCAGACCGTTGTCAGAGTACAGTCCTGGAATCCGGGAGAAGATCCGTACCGTGATGAGATGATCGCCATGTTTGAAGAGGAACATCCGGATATTAAAATTGAATACACATTTATGCCTTATACCGATCATGTGGAAAAACTGAAAGTTGATCTTTCTGCAGGGGATGCAGCGGATGTATTCGGTGTACAGACTGGCGCAATGTACAATGAATTCCGTGATTTTGAGGAAGACCTGACACCATATATGGTGGAAGAATATGGAGAAGACTGGTTATCCAACTACAATGAATATGCTATGTCGCTTCTCAAGGGAGCAGATGACAAATACTATGCAATGCCTCTTGGACTGAGCTATGCAGGATATATCTGGGCAAATATGTCCTACTTTAAAAAATATGACCTGGCATTACCGACAAATTATGAAGAATTAAAGGCTGTATGCCAGACCTTCCGTGACAACGGAGAATATCCTCTGGTAATCGGTGCAAAAGATTCCTGGATCAACATTGATATGTGGATGAACATTGCCGGAGATGTCAATGCAGAAAAACTGTATTCTGCAATTGAAGGAGAAACTCCGTTTACCGATGAAGACCTTGTTCAGTCATTTGCAATCTGGCAGAACTGCTTCAAGGATGGTATTTTCCAGGATGGAGCGCTCGGTGTAGGAATGTATTCTGATTCCACAGATATGTATCAGAAGGAAGGTTCTATACCGATGATCACCAACGGTTCCTGGGCACTGGGTGCATATATGGATGGTGATGAGCAGAGCCAGGCGGTATATAATGGTGAAGGTTCTGATCATGAAGTGTTCCTGCTTGACTGGAACGGTGACGGACAGATCGCACACTGTGCAGAGGCAATTGATGTTTCCTTTGCTATCAATAATCAGTCTGAGGTAAAAGATGCTGCATGGACATTTGTAGACTGGATGATCAACAAAGGTGCTGATTTCCTGATCAACGGACATCTGCAGTATATGCCGGCTCGCAACGATATGGAACTGAGTGTGGAAGGCCTGAATGAAGATGGTATGGCTAATATGAACTATGTGGTTGAACAGGGCAAAAACAATGTCGGCGGATACAGAGAAATGGCATATGCAGAACTGAAAGAAGTCATTATCAACGAGCTTACAGAACTTGCACTGGAAAGTGTAACACCGGAAGAAGCAGCACAGATTATTGAAGATGCTTCTCAGGCACAGGAAAGATAGTGATACTGATACGAAAGGCTGTCTGACACCGGCAGCCTTTTGTTTTTGACAACAGCTTCACGCACCGGCAGGCGGTTCTGCCGGTGGTGAAAAGGGGGAGGACCGATATGCTCTTAAACCGCAGAAAAAAAGACAGTCTGACCAGTTTCTTATTTGTTGTTCCGCTTCTGGTTCTGTTTCTGATATTTTTTGCCTATCCGATCATCTATAACATTATTATCAGTTTTTATGATTGGAACGGCGTCAGCCTGACGAAGACCTTCAGCGGATTTGATAATTACAAAAAACTTCTGGCAGATCCGGTTATGTGGAAATGTTTTAAGAACTTTTTCTGGATCGCAGTTTCCACAACTTTAATTCAGTCAGCATTGGGAATTATTCTTGCATCTTTTTTTATCAGGAAAATCAGATTATCCGGATTTTACAGAATTCTGTTTTATCTTCCGGCAATTTGTACAACAACCATTGTAGGAACTGTATTTTCAAAAATATTTGAAACAAACCGCGGCTATCTGAATGTGATGCTGAGAGCCATTCATCTGGATTTTCTCTGTCAGCCGTGGCTGGCAACACCGAAGACGGTAATGGCATGTCTGATCTTCGTGAATATATGGCAGTGGACAGGTTACAGTATGCTGATGTATTACACAAACATGCTGAACATTCCGCAGGATCTCTATGAGTCGGCAACCATTGACGGTGCCGGAAGTTTTAAACAGTTTATTTATATTACGTTTCCGCTGCTGAAGGGAACGCATATTACCCTGATTCTTCTGGATATTCTCGGGGCTTTGAAGTTCTTCGATCTTTCTTATGTACTGACAAAGGGCGGACCGGCTCATGCAACAGAAACATTTTCCACGTATATTTATACGAAATCGTTTAATACCTTTAAACAGGGAGAAGCATCTACTATTGTAGTATTTATGTTTATCATTGCAATGGTTCTGACTGTTTTGCAGCTCAGATTCTATTATAAAAATGAGAAAGAGGAGATGAACGGCCGATGAAAAATTCTTTGCCTTACAGAATTATTACACAGATCATATGTCTCATTGTGCTGGTCATTGTGATGTTTCCATTATGCCTGATGATTGAAAAATCCTTTGCAGTAAACGGTTTTGGAAATTATGTGAAAGTATTTGAATACTTTAATCTGATTCCGAATGTGATCACCAGTATTATCGTAGTGGGAGGCACGCTTCTGGTAGTCGGAGTGGTTGTTTCCATGGCATCTTTTGCTTTTTCGAAACTGCATTTTCCGGGGAAAAGAGCTGTTTATTATCTGCTTCTTACAGGGATGATGATTCCCACATCCGCACTGATTTTCCCATTGTATCAGATTGTACGGGGGCTTCAGCTGAACAATACCGGATGGTCATTGATTTTTCCTTATGCAACAGCCAGCGCATGTTTTAATCTGATGATACTGACAAATTACTATAATGCACTTCCGGATGAATTGATTGATGCAGCCAGAATAGACGGTGCAGGAAAATGGAAAACATTCCGGATGATCATGCTTCCAATCGCAAAACCGGGACTTGTATTTATTCTGATTCAGACGTTCCTGACGTCCTGGAATGAACTGCAGATGGCCATGATCTTTATTAATGATACTTCCAAACAGCCAATGTCTGTTGTGCCGCTGCGTTTTGCCCAGACAACAACAAGTACAGGCTTTACGATCAACAATTTGTTTGCAGCCTGCATTATCTGTCTGTTCCCGATTGCTGTATTCTATACGCTTGCATCCAGACAATTGATGGAGGGTCTGACAGCAGGGGCAGTTAAAGGATAATATTTATGAACAAAAATGCTTCGTATAAAAAAAGCAGTATTGCCAAAAGAATCAGTTTTACAAATATCATTATATTTCTGTTTGTGTCACTGCTCAGTATCCTGGGTACACTTCAGCTGAATATTCAGTATCATGTCAGCAGAGATGCAAAAATGATGGATGTTTATATTTCCAATACACTGAATTCTGTGGATAATAAACTCAAGGATATGGGAAGGGTCTCACTGATTGCGTTTTCAGACAATAAAGTGCAGCAAATCCTCAAAGGATCCGGTTATACATACAAAGAAGAACTGGCGAATGAAGAATATCTGAAAAATTTGTATTCTTCGCTGATTTCCATTCGGGATGATATTAAGGGGATTTATATTTTTAATAACGAAACCATGGTCTTTTTCCGTGATTCCGCTTCTCCTTCTCTTGGATTGGAAAGAAATGTTGATGAGTTTTTTCAGGAAGTAAAAAGTAATGCTGATTTTGAAACAAACATTTCAGGATGTCATTTATATATGGATGGATTTCCGGAGGGCTTTCGGTATTCGGATACATATAAAAATGATATTTTCCAGAGAAATAATATTTATCTGGTGAGACCGATACGAAGTTTTTCTCCTTATGAAATTATCGGATATATTGCACTTCGGACACCAATCCGAAAGATGAAAGATATATGTGATGAATATCTGGAAAAAGATATTTCCTATATCATTGCAGATGAAAATAATCGTATTGTCTGCTGCTCAGATGAGAATACGATTGGTGAGAGTCTGTCTGAATATGATTCGGATCTTATGGCAGAAATTACAGCCTCAAAAGGTTCTTTCAGTACAACAATGGATGACAGAAAATATCTGTGTTCCTATCAGAAATCAAACTACAGTAATATGCTTCTGATAACAATGAAAACATATTCCTCGATTTTTGGTGAGATAAAGGAACTGCTGATCTGGTGTGTTCTTCTCGCTATTTTGTGTTCTGTTATTGTTCTGATCAGTGTTTCAAAAATGACCAGGAAAAATCTGAAACGTCTTGTTGATTTTTCTGTGGAAGTTGAGAATTTTCAGCCGGATGACCTGACGAACTATTATGAAATCTATCAGATGGATGAAGTGGGTATTCTGAAAAATTCATTTAATAAAATGATTGACCGCATCAATAAGCTGGTCATTTCGGAATATCGCGCGCGTGATCAGCTGCAGAAAGTGGAAATCTCTGAACAGAAAATGGCGATGCTTTATCTGAAACAGCAGATAAATCCTCATTTTCTTTACAATACTCTGGATATGATACGATTGAAAGCAGCTATAAATGGAGATGCAGAAGTTTCTGAAATGCTGATGAAACTGGTGAAATTTTATCGCCTGAGTACCCGTGTGCATTCATCCATGGTGACAGTAAAAGAAGAAGTGGAAATGCTGGATGCCTACATGAGTCTGATGTGTTACCGGTATTCGGAACTGAACTATCAGACAGAGATTTCGGAAGAGGTTCTGGGGCTGGAAATCCCGAATTTTACCCTGCAGCCGCTTCTTGAAAACAGTTTGATGCATGGTTTGAAGGATCGGCGATATTGCGGAACAATCACTTTGAAAATATTCAAAGAGCGGGCGGAAGAACAGGTGCTTTCCATCTGGATTATTGATGACGGAGTTGGAATTTCTCAGGAAAAACTTGACGAACTGAATGGTTACAGCGATGAAAATGCCGAGAGTATCTATCGGACACAGTTCGAGGTTCAGGGGGAAGCGACGCATCTGGGAGTGGTGAATGTGATCAGCCGTCTGAAGCTTTATTATCAGGATAACTGCAGCATCCGTTACTCGAAAAATGAAACAGGCGGTACCAGTGTCAATATTCAGGTTAAGTTGGAAAGTGATGAAAAATGAATTTATGCAGAGTGCTTTTGGTAGATGACGAGGCAATGATACTGGAGGGCTATCAGAAAGTATTTGACTGGAAGCAATACCAGTGTGAGATCGTCGGTACAGCCATGGATGGAGAAGAAGCAGTAATAAAAGCCGGAGAATTACAGCCCGATATCGTGATCATGGATATCAATCTTCCGAAACTGAACGGGCTGGAAGCCATCAGGGAAATCCAGAATCAGGCGGAAGAGGGATGCCAGATTTATGTGGTAGTTGTGACCGGATATGATGATTTTTCTTATTGCAGAGAAGCATTGAGACTGAGGGTTTCAGATTTTATTTTAAAACCCATTGATTTTGAAAGTTTTGTACCGGTGATCAGAGGCCTGGTGGAAAAAGTGATGAGCAATCCTCGTCGAAGACTGTCTGTATCCGGAACGCTGGGGAAAATCATCACATGCATGGAAGAAAATCTGGAAGAGAAAAATGTCAGTCTGACTCTGCTGGCGGAACAGATGGAGATGAATCCGGCTTATATCAGCCAGTTATTTAAGAAGGAACTGGGCATCGGTTATCATGCATATCTGAATGAGATGCGTGTGGAGCGGGCTAAAAAATACCTTACGGAAAGCGATGAATCCGTGACTGTGATCGCAGAAAAAGTGGGATTTGGCGATTACCGTGTTTTTACTAAAGTATTTAAAAGTATTGTGGGGGAAACACCTTCGCAGTTTCGGAAACGATAGTATTGCAGAGATACGATCTTTGCAGATGAGGGAAAAAGATATTGTGAAAATAAACTTTTCACAGATGAGAAAAATAAAATTCCAGATAAGGAAAACGGGAGGCAAAACTATGATTTTAAAGTATGAAGAATTCAGAGACAAAATGACAGGATGCTGGGTCGGCAAGAATGTGGGAGGTGTGCTTGGTGCTCCGTTTGAGTGTACACGTTCCATTCCGAATGTAGATTTTTACATTCAGGATCTTACTATGGGACCGCCTGCCAATGATGACCTGGACCTACAGATCGTATGGCTGGCAGCAGTGGAACGTTACGGAAGAAATGTAAATGCATCGATTTTGGGTGAATACTGGCTTTCCTATGTAATCCCCAACTGGGTGGAATATGGTACGGGGAAAGCAAACCTGAAAGCCGGACTGGTACCTCCGATGAGTGGAGAAGTGGATAATACCTATAAGGACAGCAATGGATGCTGGATCCGTTCCGAGGTCTGGGCATGCCTGGCACCGGGACATCCGGAGATTGCAACCAGATATGCATATGAAGATGCCATCGTAGATCATGCAGGCGAGGGAATGTACGGGGAAATCTTTACGGCTGCTCTTCAGAGTGCCGCATTTGTGGAAAGTGACCGGGAAAAACTGGTGGAGATCGGTCTTTCCTATATCCCGGAAGACAGTATGATGGCCAAAGCAATCCGCAAAGCAGTGGAATGCTATCATAATCATGTGGATTATCTGGAAGCAAGAAAGTTGATTCACAATACAGCTCCCGGTACTTTTGGAATCCAGGGAAAGAAACTCAGTGAAATTCCGGAAAAAGACAATGAAGGAATGGAGATTGGTGCACCGGGATTTGATGCTCCTGAAAATGTGGCATTTGTGGTACTTGGTCTGCTGTACGGGGAAGGTGATTTCGGAAAGAGCCTGATCTATGCCAATAACTGCGGGGAAGATACAGACTGTACCTGTGCAACTCTGGGAGCACTGCTGGGAATCATTTATGGTGCATCCGGACTGCCGGAGAAATGGACCAGCCCGTTAAATGACAAGATCGTGACTATGTGCATTGATAAGACCAGCCGTGGAATCTGGGTACCGGATACGGCTACCGAACTTGCGGAACGTATTCTGCGTGATGTTCCGGGCTTCCTGGGGCAGGATCTCTGTGATGTATTTGCACCGGGCGGCATGGAAATTCAGTGCCTCGAGGGCGAGGAACTGTTCTGCAGCAAAACCACGGATTATCTTCCGAGAATCAATGGAAACGGCATATCAGAAGAACTGCCGATCCGTGATCTTTGTGCCCTTCCATCCTATGTTGCAAGATATCAGTTCCCGGCATTCAGTGTGATGATCGATTATGAGGATTCGGTATTCTTCAAACGCGGAGAGACCAGAAAATTCAAGGTGAAAGTTGTGAATTCCAATACCATGAGGGAACAGCAGTGGGTCAGGATCAAACTGTATCTTCCGGATGGCGTGGAAGCAGTGGGAGCCTGTGTTGCAGAGCTTCCGCTGAATAATCTGTATCTGGCCTGCGCGGAGAAAGAATTTGAACTCAATACAGAAGCATTTACGGAGAGCCGCCTGGAACTGATCGTGGATATTTCTCTGACAGGAAGACATTCCAGCGGACCGGTGAAGGTGGTTCTGTTCGCGGGTAATTAATGGATTGGATATGAAGGAATGGACGAAGCTGCACCTTTGTGTGCAGCTTTGTTTGAATTTGGACAGGGTGCTGTCTGTTTTGAAGAATTTGATTCTGATATTGCGGAACACAGGGAGGGACACAATGGAACGGGGATGCGTTGGAATTGATATTGGAGGAACATCTGTTAAGCTGGGAATGTTTGATGAGGAAGGAACATTGCTTGAAAAATGGAGCATTCCAACAAACAGAAATCAAAATGGTGCAGAGATTATTCCGGATATTGCAGCATCTGTGAGCCGGAAACTGAATCAGCTGGAAGTAAATCCGGCACATCTGACAGGAATCGGCGTCGGTGTTCCGGGGCAGGTATCAGAAGATGGAATGGTATTGCTGGCGGAGAATCTCGGATGGAAAAATGTTCCGCTTATGAGAGAACTTTCAGAACGGACAGGTCTCCCTGTCTGTGCAGAAAATGATGCGAATCTGGCAGCTTTGGGAGAGTCCTGGAAAGGGAGTGCCGGACATTGCCACAGTATGATGTTTGTTACTCTGGGAACGGGAATCGGCTGCGGAATCGTAGTAAAAGGTCAGATCCTTACCGGTGTGCATGGTGCGGCAGGTGAGATCGGGCATATGCATGCAGAAGACCATATGCCGGAGCAATGTGTCTGCGGAAAATACGGCTGTCTGGAGCAGCTTGCGTCAGCAACGGGACTTCGGTGGATGGGAGAGCGTGCACTGGAAAGGTCGACAAAGCCTTCTTTGCTGAGAGAAGGAGAAGTGTCTGCGAAAACGATTTTTGAGGCGGCAGGAAAAGGAGATGTCCTGGCAGTACGGGTGGCGGAGCAATTCGGAAAATATCTGGGGAAAGCCCTGGCGGACTGCACCTGTGTACTGAATCCTGAGGTGATCGTGATCGGCGGAGGAGTGGCAAAAGGCGGTCAGATTGTGCTGGACTATATCGAAAAATATTACAGACAGTATGCATATCAGCCGTTTGGAGAAACGAAGCTTAAGCTTGCGTCTCTTGGAAATGATGCCGGTATTTATGGTGCTGCGCGTCTGGCGATAACGTCTGAAAGCTTGATTAAGCAAGTACAATGATCCGTATTTTCCGAATATTACGATGGGATGGGATCCGTCTCCCCGTACAATTCCATACATCTTATTGAAAGATCAATACGAATTACGGTTGAGTTTTCTTTGATACTCCGATATAATGAATTTGTGCAGAATGCATTTCTGCCATACAGATGAAGGAGTACTTATGGCAGGGAAACAATTTAAAGATCTGGATTTAAAGGATGCTTTTCTTTTTGCAGCGGCATTGCAGGATGCGGAAACGTGTCAGATGATTCTTGAGATAATCCTTGGAGAGAATCGGTGCCTGGAGCGTGATTTCAGTCTGGGAGATGAAACATTCAGGATTTTTCTGAATACCCGCGGAAACAATGATCGGGAAGTTCCGAAACTTCTGGTGGATTTCCTTCATTACGTTGAGAAAAGTAATGATGAATATGTGGGAACTGTATCAGACGAAAAAATCGGACAGCTCCATGAGAAGATCCGAAAGCTGAAGGAGAGCAGAGAATGGGAGGCAAGGTATATGACATTTGAAAGGCTTCTTCAGAAATCTGAGGAAAAAGGCCGAGAGGAAGGTCTCAAGGAAGGTCAGCAGAAAATTCTGAAGGTGATGGAATGTATGATTGCATCCGGAGAGGCAGAAAAGATTCCTGAACTTACGAAAGATGAAACACTTCTGGAACAGATGTTAAAAAAATACAATTTGTGAGAAAAGTCTGTAAACATCTTTAGTCAGCCGCAAAAAAGCGGCTGACTGTCACAAAATAATCCCCGATATATAAAAGTATGGCAGATGCATTCTGCAATCAATAACAGAAGAAGAGTTGAATAAGATACAGAAAAAAATATGATACAGAGCATACTAATTTTTCATCAGATATGCATATTTACGCATTTGTGCAATTAGCAGCTGTTCCACGCGTCTGCGAAACTCGACCGGATAGAATTGCGCAAGCTGATGTGATTCTTCCTGAATATTTCTGAGCGTAAAATGAAAATACATCTGGACTCCGTATAAAGCCTCCGCTTCTTCCAGCTGGGTATCGAAGTCAGAACTAAACGGTTTAGCTTCTATTTTCTTCAGGCAATCTTCAACAGACAGATTAATGGGATAGTCCTGCCGTATGTCTGCAAAAAGGCAAAGCCCCTGGTCAAAAAGCGGACTTAATGAATACTGCTGTGTTTCTTCATCATAAATAACGGCAATATTATTCGTATGCCGGTCTTCGTTCAGAAAAAAGGCGTCAACTTCCAGCATTGCAGTGATATATGGACCAAAGTTGTTTATGTGAGTAATCTCTTCTGTTTTTTCTACCAGATATTGAATGCGTTCCGATATATCTGTAAACGCTGAGAGTTTGATCGCCAGACTTTCTCCTGTATATTGACGATGCAATTTTTCAAGGGGTATCAGCATTTGATTTTTGCATAAAAAATCCCTGCTGGAACAGCCGCGGACGAAATTTTCATTATATTTAATCTGAACGGGCTCATAAACTACAAAAGGATATAGTAATGTGCTTTTTTGAAGAAGATGGGAGATAAGAACTTCAGAGAAACTCTCATATCCCATATAGTCTGCTTTATACCATATGTTGTCAATTTTCCATTTGAGCTGATCACCTTTGGAGGTGTGTCCTGTTTTGTGAAGAGGGGAATATGCATCAAGCTGAATTCTTTGCATTGCAATCATACCTCCTTCTTTATAATCATAATCCACTGATGATCTCCTTCCATACGTCCCTGTGTTTTCTCAATAATTAATAAAGGATCATAAAACGGAAGACCCATTTCTTTCAATATAGATTTCGCATGATCACGTGTCCTGGGAAAACATCTGTCTTCCAGAAAATATTCAAAATCATCCCAGTCCGGATGTTCTACTACTCCGAATGCACGGAGCGGAATCTGATCGGTATAGTTTTGAATAGTGATTTTTTCGTGTTTGAAGTCGATGTCGATGGTTGTACAGAGGTTATCACGATTCATGAAGTTCATACGCATTTTTACATCAGGATCATCACTGAAATGGTGTGCACGTTTGATCTGACTATAAATTGTCTGACGGGAAACATGATATTTTTTTGCAATATCTGTAATTTTTATACCCTGCTGCTGCAGTGCCAGGATCTGTGCAATCTGCTGCTCGGTAAAGGAATTTTTTCTGCCGGCGGAATGTTTTACACAGGGAGATTCTTCAGCTGTACGATGGCAGCAGGCTGCATCTCTGGCAATCTGGCGAAGTCTGACAGGGTCTGTTGTTCCGAATATTTCCATGATTTGATGTTCAAATTCTGTTTTCATGCGCTCACCTCTTATTTTTTGAGTATAGCATGCAGTGAAAATAGTGTCAAGAAATTATTAATTGACACTATTGACATAAATTATTGATTGACACTTTTTGATATCGGGAAGCTGCTGTTCACTCTGTTTACAGCAGCATCTGGGATTTCTTTGTATACAGATCATGGAATAAAATATGATACAATAAATTATCTGAAAGCGCGTGAAGAAATGAAACATGGTAACTGTTCAATAGGTTAATTAATATCTGTGAGGATATGCAAGGAGGAAAGCGTATGAAGCGTAAAACAATGAATTATTTTGCAGCAATTATGTCCGGGATGATGATTTTTGGTGTATGCCAGGCGGAAGCGGGTGAGCAAAAAGTACCAAAGCCCCGGATGTCTTACGAAGAATATCCGCGGATCGACGGTTCTCTGGCATGTGTACCGCTCTGTGAGGCACTTGCAGTGGAGATGACCGGATGTACAGATGCGCAGGCAGAGGAAACAATGGAGGATTTTACCAACACAAATCCATGTTATCTGCAGCTTGCACAGGGAAAAACAGATATTCTTCTGGCATATGAACCGGCAGACAGCACGAAAGAGGAACTTAAGAATTATGACCCGCTGGATATGGACCCGGTGGGGAAAGATGCGCTGGTATTTATTGTGAATGAAGATAACCCTGTGGAGAATCTGACACAGCAGCAGGCATATGATATCTATACCGGGAAGATTACCAACTGGAGCGAAGTCGGCGGTGACGATATTGAAATCAAAGCCTTCCAGCGGCCGGAAACAAGCGGGAGCCAGACTATGATGCGCAAGCTTCTGATCGGGGATGCCCGGATGGCAGATGCAGAAAAAGAGATGATCGCATCCGGTATGGATGATATCATTGAAGCGCTGAAAAAATATGATAATTCCGCCAATGCACTGGGGTATTCGGTATACTATTATGCATCGGAAATGTTCCGCCAGCCGGGACTGAAATTCCTTCAGGTGGATGGTGTGGAGCCGGATAACGAGACCATAAAATCCGGAGAATATCCATTGATCAATGAGTTCTATTGTGTCACAAATGAGCAGTCCGATGAACGTGCCAAAGAGATCAAGACATGGCTTTTGTCGGAGGAAGGACAGGATTTTGTGGAGGGATGCGGGTATGTTCCGGTTATGTAGATCAGAGAAAAAAGGATCTTTTTTGCAGGGATTTATCATAATTGCTGCGGCAGCGGCATGTAGTCTCCTTACAGGAAGGGAGTGTCTGGGGGCTGAAGTTGTTACGATTGCTCCCGGATCATCCAGAACGATTGCAGGTACCGCTTCCCCTGATGAAGCAGCGGTTTTAAATGAACTTCCAATCTGTGATGAAGATGAATATGTCCTTCTTTCTGTCGGGGATAATTATGCGGAAATTTATGACAGCCAGGGGAACTATCTGTCCAGATGCCGTACATATATGGACGGTTCTTATTCTGCCTGTACAATAAAAAAACAATATGTTCTGGATTATACAGATGATAAGATATGGAGCGTATACAGTATGCCGGAGCTGAAAACGATTGGAGAATTTTCTGCGCAGGATTATCAGATTCAGACATACGGGGAGGTCTTTCTGGTCACCGAAGAACATACAGGTGATTTTACCCTGTATGATAGCAGCGGCAGCATTCTGTATGCATCCGGAGCCGGTCAGGATGCGGATGCAGAGAATCCATCCGGACAATGTCAGGGCAGGATTCTTATGCTGGATGACGGGTATCTGATTGGTTCCTGCAGATTGATGGATGGTGAATATTCTATTGCTGACGGACCGGTATGGGTAAGCAGAGACGGACAGCAGAGCAGAGAAATTACAGATGCATATCTGACGGAAGAATTTGCCGACTGGAGTCTTCAGGAATTCGGGAATTATGTGCTTGTTTTTGACTGGAATGAAGAAAGAGGATCAATTTATGATCTGGATGGAACGCTCCTTCTTGACAGTGTGGTATCTCATTTCAGCCAGTACACGGATGATGAATTTTATTCGGTTTATAATTCTAATGAGAACTTCCGGATTTCTCTGGCAATGCAGGAAATGGACGGCATGTGTGTGGTTTATAACACAAATCTGGAAGAATGCGGAATCGTGGATGTTACAGAGAATGGTTACTGGGATTACGGATATGCAGGAGGGTTTATCAAAGGAGTATCTTACCGGCAGCTGGATGGAAGAGCATGCGCAGGTTTTGTAAAGTATCAGAATTCCTGCTGGTGTCCTTATGCGGATACTGAAGATGGATGCGTGATTTATGTAGATGGTGAGCTGCTTCCCATTTCCCTGGATGAGGGAGAGAATGTAACGCAGCTTAATGAAGCCTATCTTGTTAAAGGACATTATGTGGATGGTATTTATTCAGAACTCCTTGTTGACCGCCAAACAGGAGAGCTTTTGGCAGAATCCGGCTGGAGTGAAACCGGAAATATTTATTTTACATTGGGCACAGATTATTGTATCATAACAGAAGAAACGGAGAGCGATGACGGTTCTCAGACGAAGACGATTATCCGGGATAGCCGGAACCGAATCTGTTATGAATCGGAGAATGCGAAGGCTTATCCGTGGAAAAACGGATACATTGTCCTGAACCGGGGAATCTACCATGGAATCGCTGACCGAAGCGGCAGCTGGATCATAAAAACAGTGAATGGCTGGGAAGAATAACAGGTATTGGAGGAAAAGAAAATGGATGGAAAATTTATCAAAAAGGCAGTATCAAAGGCACTTTTGAAGCAAATTTAAATGGGGAAAAGAGGATTCTCGGTCCTGGAGAATGCTTTTATATTGAGGCTGATGTACCGCACGGACTGATTGCTCTGGAGGATGACGGTGTGATTCTGGATATCTTCACTCCTATGAGGAAAGATTTTGTGAAAGAGTAATTAAGAAAAATCTGATGAAGTAATAGAACGGAGTTTTTCAGACAGAAATGAGACGGGGTGAGACATCACAGAAAGGATGAAGCAGTCATGGAGATTTTGGATGTGGTAGATGAACGGGGGATTCCAACCGGAGAGCAGACAGAGAGGGAAAAGGCACATGCCCTTGGGATCCGTCACAGAACTTCCCATGTGTGGATCGTACGCAGAAAGAACGAAAGACTGCAGATTCTTCTCCAGAAAAGAAGTGACAATAAAGACTCTTATCCCGGCTGCTATGATATTTCCAGTGCCGGTCACATCCCGGCTGGAGTAGACTTTATTCCGTCAGCGATTCGGGAACTCAAAGAAGAACTGGGATATGAAGCCAGAGCGGAAGAACTGATCCTGTGCGGTCAGAGACATTTTGAATTTCAGAAGGAATTCCACGGAAAACCTTTTTATGACAACCAGGTAAGTAATGTCTATGCATTGTGGCTTGACTTGGAATCGGAGGACTTTATCCTGCAGAAGGAAGAAGTTTCGGAAGTAAGATGGTTTGACCTTCAGGAGTGTATGGAAAAAGTAGAAAATAACGAGATTCCCAATTGTATTTTTACAGAAGAACTGGAAATGGTAAGAAAAAAGATTTCCTGATAGTGCGCAAAAGCAGTCAGACTCCTCATGAATGAGGCGCCTGACTGCTTTTGTTTGTCCATAAAAAATCAATATCATACATCCGGATGACAAGAAATGACATATCAAATCAGGAAGAAACGTAGTATAATACAGCGCAGTAAGCCATTTCCGGGGTGACAGGAAGTACATTGGCTATTTTTTAAAATATCATGATGATACCAGGAGAGATGAGAAACATGAGAGATCGTTTGTTTTCAGATAAAATTTTCTGCAGAAAGCTGTTTCAGCTTACGCTGCCGATCGCGCTGCAGAGTCTGATGCTGGCTTCTGTGGCTGCGGCAGATGCGATTATGCTTGGAAGTGTCAGACAGGATTCCATGGCAGCTGTTTCACTGGCAACACAGATACAGTTTATCCAGAACATGGCATTGAGTACTATTGCCGCAGCAGCGGGAATTCTTGGTGCCCAGTACTGGGGGAAAGGTGACAAAAGGACAGTTCAGGATGTTTTCTGTATCAGTCTGCGGTACTGCGGAGGTATTTCCCTTCTGTTCTTTTTAGGATGTGTCTTTTTTCCACGTTATCTGATGCAGATTTTTACCAATGAAGAAGTGCTGATATCCATCGGGATCCGGTATCTTAGGGTGGCTGGATGGTCTTATCTGCTGACTGGCATTTCCCAATGCTATCTGGCCATTATGAAGGTCAGTGAGCATGCATCGAAGACGGCTATGATCAGTTCAGGAGCAGTTTTGCTGAATATTGTTCTGAATGCTGTGTTTATTTTCGGATTGTTCGGGCTCCCGGCAATGGAAGTACAGGGAGCAGCACTGGCGACACTGATCGCAAGAGTGGTGGAACTGGTATGGTGTGTTTCCTGTTCGCTGAAGGAAGGGTATATCCGTCCGGACTGGAGCCGCTTTTTTAAGAGGAATCCTCTTCTGTCATCGGATTTTCGGAAATGTGCTTTGCCTTTAGTGGGAGCCGGCCTGTTCTGGGGTGTGGGATTTACTTCCTATACAGCGTTTATGGGACATATGGGAACAGATGCGGCTGCAGCGAATTCTGTAGCGTCTGTAGTCAGAGACCTGATCTGTTGTCTCTGCAACGGGATCAGCAGCGGCGGCGGAATTCTGGTGGGACACGAGCTGGGCGCCGGGAATCTCAAACGGGGAAAGCTGTATGGCGACCGTCTGGTGAAGCTGGCTTTTCTGTGCGGAATTCTGTCCACGGGGATTATGTTTCTGGCAACACCGGTGGTATTGTATTTTGTGAAGCTTACTGACCAGGCAGGAAAGTATCTGGTTGGTATGATGGTGATTATGGCGGTTTATATGATCGGGCGTGCGGTGAATACGATTATTATCAATGGAATTTTCGCGGCAGGAGGAGATACGATGTTTGACCTGTACAGTCTTGCTGTGAGTATGTGGGGGCTCGCGGTTCCCCTGGCTGCAGCAGGAACTTTCCTGTTTCACTGGCCGGTACTGGTGGTGTATGCCTGTACCTGCCTGGACGAGGTTGGAAAAATTCCGTGGGTTATGATACATTATAAGAAATATATCTGGGTGAAGGACCTGACAAGGGAGATAAACTGAGATATACAGATACAGAAACAGAGCAGACAGGCATATCGGTGAAAATGCTCATAATTGGAGGATGAAGAATGGAATTTATTTTGGCACAGACAGAACATCTGGAAGAGATGTGCAGGATTACCGCCGAGGCGAAGGCACAGCTGAAAAAACTGGGCCTGGATCAGTGGCAGAAGGGCTATCCTTCCAGAGAAATCTGGGAGGAGGATATCAGGACTCAGATGGCATGGCTTGTGGTGGAAGAGAACAAGATATTGGGTGTGTTTGCCTTTCAGACAACCCCGGATGTTTCTTATGGAGAGATTGACGGCAAATGGCTGGCTGACGGGGAATATGCTTCCATGCACAGGGTCTGTGTGTCTGATCACAGTAAGGGAAAAGGTGTTGCCGGAAAGATGTTTGCCCATGGATTTGCCATGGCCGGCAGTCTTGGTTTTCCTTCTGTGCGTATTGATACGCATCCCGGGAATCTGCCCATGCAGCGGGCTCTCGGGAAAGCCGGATTTCTGCGCTGCGGAACGATTTATCTGAAAGGCGGCTGTGAGGACGGGGATGCCCGGATCGCATTTGAGAAGGTTCTGTAAGATATGAATAATGCAACGAAGGATATGACAACCGGTAATTGTATGAAACTGATAGTTGGATTTTTTATACCTATTCTTGCCGGTAATTTTTTTCAGCAGTTTTACAGCTTTGTGGATTCGGTGGTAGTTGGCAAAGGGATTGGTGACGCGGCACTTGCGGCAGTGGGAAATACAGGTTCCGTGAATTTCCTGATCCTGGGATTTGCCATTGGACTGACAGGCGGACTGGGCATCTGTATTTCTCAGTCATTCGGCGCAGGGAAAACAGAAAAACTTCGCAGGGAAATTGCCATGTCGGTGATCGTCTGTCTGGTGACCGGTATACTGCTCACGATTCTGAGCCTGACTTTTATGCGCAGGCTTTTTCTGTTTCTGCAGACACCGGAGGATATGCTGACCGATACATTGAATTATTTCAGAGTCATACTGATCGGAAGTACCGTTACCATCTTTAATAATTTTGCCATGACGCTGCTCCGGTCGCTGGGAAACAGCAGAGTGCCGCTGATTTCTATGGTGATCTCCTCTGTGGTCAATATCGTACTGGATGTGATTTTTGTATTTCCATTGCATATGGGAGTGTTTGGTGCAGCTCTGGCAACGGTTCTGTCTCAGGTCCTGTCGGTTTTGTACTGTTTTCATTATATACGAGCACTTGAGAATGTGCTTCCGCAAAAAAAGGACTGGAAACTCAGCGGGGAAATTCTGAAAGAACTGGTTCTGAAGGGACTGCCGGTGGCAGTGATGAATTCGGTAACTGCTTTTGGAGGAATGGTGCTGCAGTATTTTGTGAATGCCATGGGTACCGGATATGTGGCTGCCTATGCGGCCTGCATGAAGCTGTGTTCCCTTTTTGAGCAGGCCGGAATCGCGGTAGGTCTGGCGATTCTGACTTTTACAGGACAGAATTTCGGTGCAGGGAGATTTGACCGGATTCGCCAGGGAGTAAGAGATGGTGTGATTCTCTCGATTATCGTGAATATTCCGATTTCCCTGGCTCAGCTTCTGATTCCGGAAATCATCACCTCTTTTATGCTGAATGATGCGGTGATCATCTCTTACACAAGAGAGTTCCTGTTTCTGACGGGAATTGCGGTTTTTCCGCTGGGCTGGCTTTTCGTGTTCCGCAACGCCTGCCAGGGGATGGGAAAAACAGTTCTGCCCATGCTGTCCGGTGTGCTGGAAGTAGTTATGCGTGTGGCGACAGCGCTTCTTCTTGTGCCCGGGCTGGCATTTGCCGGTGTTGCCATTGCCGAGGTGTCCGCATGGATCGGGGCATTTGTGATGCTGATGATTACTTATGAGATATATTATGCCGGGTTTGCGAAAAGGGAAAAGTGAACGGGCGGAGTGTTATAGTAATTTGAGCAGGAATCATATTTCAGAAAAAGAAATGGTGTGATAAGTGAAAATATCTGGTATACTGTAAAAAAGGAGGGTATGCCGGATGAATGTCAGGAAAAAAATGCTTCCCATTGGGATTGAAGATTTTACAGAAATTCGCAAAGGCGAATTTTATTATATAGATAAGACCGGAATGATAGGGGAACTTTTGGATAATCAGGGTAAAGTAAATCTTTTTACACGTCCCAGAAGATTCGGGAAATCCTTAAATATGAGTATGCTGAAAAGTTTTTTTGACCTGAGTGGAGATCAAAAAATTTTCCAGGATTTAAAAATATCTGAAGAAAAATCGCTTTGTGACAAGTATATGGGGAAATTTCCGGTAATCTCTATTTCTCTGAAAGGAGTAAATGGGATACATTATGAAAATGCACGTGCTATGATGTGTGCAGCCATTGGAAAAGAGGCAATGCGTTTTCCGTTTCTGTTGGAAAGTGAAAAGCTGACGGAAAGAGAAAAAGAAACCTATGCTCAGCTGACGAACGTAGATAAAGAAGGTCACGAGCTTTTTCAGATGTCAGATGCTGTGCTGGAAGAAAGTCTGCATACTCTTTCGGAACTCCTGGAGAGGCATTATGGAAGTAAAACCGTAATTTTAATCGATGAATATGATGTCCCGTTGGCAAAAGCTTCTGAACAGGGATATTATGATCAGATGGTTATGCTTCTGCGGAATATGTTCACTCAGGCACTGAAGACCAATGAAAGTCTGCAGTTTGCAGTTCTGACAGGTTGTATGCGTATCGCAAAAGAGAGTATCTTTACCGGGCTGAATAATCTCCGCGTCCTGTCAATTACAGATGTCCGTTTTGATGAGTATTTTGGATTTACAGACCGGGAAGTCAGAGATCTTCTGGAATACTATGAACTTTCGGATCATTATGAAACAATTCGGGAATGGTATGATGGTTATCGGTTCGGAGATGTGGAAGTATACTGTCCATGGGATGTCATTAATTACTGTGATGCTTTGAGGGCCGATTCCGGGGCACAGCCGAAAGATTACTGGTCCAATACCAGCGGGAACGATGTTGTCAGGCGTTTCATACAGGAAGCTGACAATGGAGCGACAAAGAGAGAAATCGAAGCATTGGTTGCCGGTGAAATCATTAGAAAAGAGATACATCAGGATTTGACTTACCGTGATATGTATCAGAATATTGGCAATATCTGGAGTGTTCTTTTTACGACCGGTTATCTGACACAACGAGGGAAACCTGATGGGGATTACCTGTTTCTGGCAATTCCGAATATGGAGATACGAAGAATATTTACCAGACAGATTATGGAATACTTCAGAGATCATATAAAAAAAGACGGTGAGTCTGTAAATATGTTTTGTGAAGCTTTGAAAAATGGAAACACAAAGGATGCTGAAAAACAACTGCAGGCATATCTTCGAAAAACAATCAGTATTCGTGATACATTTGTAAAGAAAAAAATGAAGGAGAATTTCTATCATGGTATTCTTGTGGGATTACTTGGTTTCAAGGAATCCTGGAGTGTTTTTTCCAACAAAGAATCCGGAGAGGGATACAGTGATATTCTGGTAGAGATTGATGAAGAACAAACTGGAATTGTGATTGAAATGAAATACGCAGAAGATGGTGATCTTGAATCATCCTGCAGAGATGCTCTTGAACAGATTGCAAAGAATCGTTATGAAGAACAGCTGCTGGATGATGGGATGGAACATGTTTTGAAATATGGGATTTCCTGTTACAAGAAACGATGTAAAATCGTACGGATGCAGGAAACCAAAGAGTAATCAGAGAGGAAGTGATTCGAAATGAGTCACTTCCTCTTTCAATTATTCCGATATTACTTAAGCTTCCAGATCAGTAATCTCACTGTGAAGCTGCTGCAGTGATTTTATCTCGCTGCTTCTGTGCGTCTTGACATACCCGATTCCCTCTGCGGTTGCTCTGGCAGCGGCAATGGTGGTCATGTACGGAACTTTGGCTTTGATAGCGGCTTTGCGCAGGTAGCTGTCATCATTGACGCTGTCTTTGCCGATCGGAGAGTTGACGATCAGGTCGATTTCTCCGTTGGTGATCATATCCAGGATATTCGGGCGGCCTTCGTAAAGTTTTTTGACTCTCTCGGCAGGAATTCCTGCGGCAGTGATCAGATCGTAAGTCGTTCCGGTTGCCACAATGCGGAAACCGTCTTCATGGAATTTCTGTGCAACTTCCACGACTTCTTCTTTGTCCTTGCGGTTCACGGAGATCAGTACGGTTCCCTCTAACGGAAGCTTCAGCTGGGTTGCTTCCTGAGCCTTGTAGAAAGCCTCCCCGTAGGATGCAGAAAGTCCGAGAACTTCGCCTGTGGAGCGCATTTCCGGTCCAAGGATCGGGTCTACTTCCTGGAACATATTGAACGGGAATACGGCCTCTTTGACACCGTAATACGGGATATTCTGTTCTTTCAGAGCAGGCACCGGGGATGGACGTCCGGTAAGCTCGGAAGTAATGATGTCGGTGGCAACCGGCACCATGCGGATGTTGCAGACTTTGGATACCAGCGGTACGGTACGGGAAGCTCTGGGGTTGGCTTCCAGAACATAAACCTTGCCGTTTTCGATGGCGTACTGCATGTTCATAAGACCTTTGACATGCATTTCTTCTGCAATTTTTCGTGTATATTCCTTGATGGTCTGTACATTTTCCGGGGAAATATGAACAGACGGAATGATGCAGGCGGAGTCTCCGGAATGAACGCCGGCAAGCTCGATATGCTCCATAACAGCCGGAACAAAAGCGTCTGTGCCGTCACTGATGGCATCTGCCTCGCATTCCATGGCATGATTCAGGAAACGGTCGATGAGAATCGGTCGGTCAGGGGTAACACCGACTGCGGCCTTCATGTAGCCGGTCATGCTTTCATCATCATAAACCACTTCCATACCGCGTCCGCCCAGAACATAGGAAGGACGGACCATGACAGGATAGCCGATTTCTTTGGCGATATTCAGGGCTTCCTCCACAGTAGTGGCCATTCCGGATTCCGGCATGGGGATTTCCAGCTTGTCCATCATTGCGCGGAAAAGATCGCGGTCTTCTGCAAGGTCAATGACAGAAGGAGAGGTACCCAGGATTTTTACACCGTTTTTCTCCAGATCTGCGGCAAGATTCAGAGGAGTCTGTCCGCCGAACTGCGCGATGACGCCGAGAGGCTTTTCTTTGCGGTAAATGCTCAGGACATCTTCCAGAGTCAGAGGCTCAAAATACAGTTTGTCTGAGGTATCGTAGTCTGTGGATACTGTCTCCGGATTGCAGTTGACGATGATCGTCTCGAATCCAAGCTTCTTAAGTGCCAGGGAAGCATGTACGCAGCAGTAGTCAAATTCGATACCCTGGCCGATACGGTTGGGACCGCCGCCGAGAATCATGATCTTCGGTTTGTCCTGGGAAATCGGATTTTTGTCCGGGGCATTGTAGGTGGAGTAGTAGTAAGCGCTGTTTTCTGTACCGCTTACATGAACGCCTTCCCATGCTTCTTCAATGCCGAGAGAAATCCTGCGGTCGCGGATGGATTCCTCGGAAATCTCCAGAATCTGGCTTAAATATTTGTCAGAGAAGCCGTCTTTTTTGGCCTTAATAAGAAGGTCATCGGACGGCAGGGAACCTTTGGATTTCAGAAGGGTTTCTTCCTCTTCCACCAGCTCTCTCATCTGTTCGATAAAGTAAGTTTTGATCCTGGTAAGTTCAAAAATTTCTTCTGTGGAAGCGCCTTTGCGGAGTGCTTCATACATAATGAAATGACGGTCGCTGGACGGAGTTCCCAGAAGTCTTAAAAGTTCGTCTTTGGACATGGAATCGTAATTCCGTGCATGACCGAGACCGTAGCGGCCTGTTTCCAGACTGCGGATGGCTTTCTGGAAGGCTTCCTTATAGGTCTTGCCGATGCTCATGACTTCGCCAACGGCACGCATCTGAGTGCCCAGTTTGTCTTCTACGCCTTTGAATTTTTCAAAAGCCCAGCGGGCGAATTTAATTACTACATAATCGCCGTCCGGCACATATTTATCCAGTGTGCCGTATTTGCCGCAGGGGATATCTTTCAGGGTAAGTCCCGTGGCGAGCATTGCGGAAACAAGTGCGATGGGGAAGCCTGTCGCCTTGGATGCAAGTGCAGAAGAACGGGATGTTCTCGGGTTGATCTCGATGACGATGATACGGTCGGAAACCGGGTCATGGGCAAACTGTACATTGGTTCCGCCGATGACTTCTACGGATTCTACGATTTTATACGCCTGTTCCTGAAGGCGTTTCTGACATTCCTCTGAGATGGTCAGCATTGGTGCGGAACAGAAAGAGTCACCTGTGTGGACACCTAAAGGATCGATGTTTTCGATGAAGCATACGGTGATCATGTTGTTGTCTTTGTCACGGACAACTTCCAGTTCCAGCTCTTCCCAGCCGAGAATGGATTCCTCTACCAGAACCTGGCCCACAAGACTGGCCTGGAGACCTCTGGCACATACGGTTTTCAGTTCCTCTTTGTTGTAGACGAGACCACCGCCTGCGCCGCCCATGGTATAGGCAGGACGGAGAACTACCGGGTAGCCCAGTTTGTCTGCAATAGCAAGAGCTTCGTCAACGCTGTAGGCAACTTCACTTCTTGCCATTTCGATGCCGAGTTTGTTCATTGCATTTTTGAATTCGATACGGTCTTCGCCGCGTTCAATGGCATCCGCCTGTACGCCGATGATTTTGACGTTGTATTTGTCAAGAATTCCGGCTTTGTTTAATTCTGCGCACAGGTTCAGGCCGGACTGGCCTCCCAGGTTGGGAAGGAGCGCGTCCGGGCGTTCTTTCTTAATAATCTCTTCCAGACGTTCTACATTCAGTGGCTCGATGTAGGTAACGTCAGCAGTCTCCGGGTCGGTCATGATGGTGGCCGGATTGGAATTCACCAGGACGATCTCGTATCCAAGCTTGCGAAGTGCTTTGCAGGCCTGGGTACCGGAATAGTCGAATTCACAGGCCTGTCCGATGACGATAGGGCCGGAGCCGATAATAAGTACTTTATGAATATCTGTTCTTTGTGGCATGTCGATTTCCTCCTCTTGGCTTATTATATATGGAGCATGAGGGAAGGGCAAGAAAAATCTGTACGGAATGATGAATATAAATTTTTTATTAAATATACGCGAAGAGATTGACTAATAGTCATTTTTGGTATATATTCATTCGATGAATCGGGAAATGACCAATAGTCATAAAATGAAAAAGACAAGAAAAATATATAAGGAAGAAGGAAGAATCAATGGTAAAGGTAGGAAAAGGAATTGCCAGGCATCGAAAGCTGATCATCCTCATCAGTCTGCTGCTTCTGATACCCTCTGTAATGGGATTTGCGGCAACCAGGGTCAACTATGATGTGCTGAGTTACCTGCCTGATACCCTGGAGACTGTGAAAGGCCAGGATATTATGGTGGATGAGTTTGGTATGGGAGCATTTTCCATGATCGTGGTGGAGAACATGGAAATGAAGGATGTCGCTGCGCTGAAAGAAGAAATCGAGCAGGTGGATCATGTGGAAAATGTTCTGTGGTATGACAGTGTGATGGATATCAGCGTTCCGGTGGAAATGCTTCCGGATAATCTGAGAGAAGGCTTTTTCCGGGGAGACGCCACGATGATGATCGCCTTGTTTGACAATACCACATCTTCTGATGATTCCATGGATGCAGTCACCGAGATGAGGAAAATTGTCTCAAAAGATTGCTTTATCAGCGGTATGACAGGAATCGTTACAGATATCAAGGCGCTGGCTTTAAAAGAAATGCCGGTATATGTGGTCATTGCGGCCGGTCTGGCATTTGTGGTGCTTTTGTTTGCCATGGATTCCATCGTAGTGCCGGTCCTGTTTCTTCTGAGCATCGGAATTGCAATTCTGTACAATATGGGAAGCAATGTGTTTCTGGGGGAAATTTCTTATATTACACAGGCCCTGACAGCGGTCCTTCAGCTTGGTGTGACGATGGACTATTCTATTTTCCTGCTGAACAGCTATGAGGACAATAAGAAACGCTTTCCGGGTGATGACGAGAGAGCAATGGGGCATGCCATTGCCAATACATTCAAGTCGGTTGTGGGGAGCTCTGTGACGACCATCGCGGGATTTGTGGCTCTTTGCTTTATGACATTTGCACTGGGAAGAGACATGGGAATTGTAATGGCAAAAGGTGTTGTCATCGGTGTGATCTGCTGCGTTACGCTGCTTCCGTCACTGATCCTGACCTTTGATAAGGCGATTGAAAAAACAAGACACAGAAACTTATTGCCGGGTTTTGACAAAGCATCAAAGTTTATTACCAGGCATTACATTATCTGGCTCGTGTTGTTTCTGGTTCTGCTCTGGCCGGCTATTTACGGAAACAATCATATGCAGATCTATTACAATATTGATAAATCCCTTCCTTCCAGTCTGGCCAGTAACGTGGCCAATAAGGAGCTGGAAGATGTTTTTGATATGAATACCGTCCATATCGCACTCCTGAAAAACGGAATGGATGCAAAAGAAAAAACAGAAATGCTTCAGAAAATTGAAGAGGTGGATGGTGTACAGTGGGCACTGGGAATCAATTCCCTGGCTGGCCCTTCTATCCCGGAATCCATGATCCCGGAGAAGCTTCGTTCCATGCTGCAGAGTGAGAATTATGAGCTGCAGTTTATCTGTTCCAGGTATCGTACTGCAACAGATGAAGTCAACCAGCAGATAACCGAAATTCAGGAAATTGTAAAAAGCTACAGCCCGCAGTCCATGGTGATCGGTGAGGCACCGCTTACCAAAGACCTGGCGGATGTCACAGATGTGGATCTGAAAAATGTAAACACGATATCTATTGCGGCGATTTTTATCATCATTATGATCGTGTTCAAATCCATATCCCTGCCGGTAATTCTTGTTTCTGTCATTGAATTTGCCATCTGCATTAATATGGCAATTCCATATTATCAGGGAATCACGCTTCCGTTTGTCGCGAGCATTGTGGTCGGTACCATACAGCTTGGCGCAACCGTGGATTATGCGATCCTGATGACCAGCAGATACCAGAAAGAACGGCACCTTGGAAGAACAAAAAAAGAGGCTGTTTCCATCGCTCACAAAGCCAGCATGAAATCCATTATCATCAGCGGATGCAGCTTTTTTGCAGCAACGATCGGAGTGGTTCTGTACTCTCAGGTAGACATGATCAGTTCCATCTGCACCCTGCTTTCCAGAGGCGCCATTATCAGTATGCTGGTAGTACTTCTGGTACTTCCTGCAATGTTTATGGTATTTGATCCGATCATCTGCCATACATCCATAGGCTTTCTTCCGCCGAAGAAAAAACATCATCAAAAAACGCAGGAAATTTAGTCAGAAAAGGAGTTGTTCTATATGAATAGAAATCGAAAAATCGTAACAGCAGCCCTCGCCGCAGGAATGTCTGCAGTCATCGGTGTAAGTCCGGCTCTGGCTGCAGGAAATACAGCCGGAAACGAGATTACAAAGGAAGAAACCGTATATGTAAATGCAGATGCAGATGGAACGGTGCAGGAGATCATAGTTTCAGATTGGCTGAAAAATTCCGGCGGAGCAGGAACCGTAGAAGATGTTTCAGACCTGGAAAATATCAAAAATGTGAAGGGAAATGAAACCTTCACCCAGGATGGCAAAAGCATCACCTGGAATACGGAAGATAATGACATTTATTATCAGGGAACCACAGATAAAGAGCTTCCGGTAGCTGTAAATATCCGGTATTATCTTGACGGAAAAGAAATCTCCACGGAAGATCTGGCGGGGAAATCCGGGCACCTGAAAATGGCAGTTTCCTATATTAACAAAGAGAAAAATGTCGAGAAAATCGATGGCAAAAACACAGATATTTATTCTCCGTTTGTCATGGTGACAGGGATGTTTCTTCCTGCAGAGAAATTCAAAAATGTGACAGTGGAAAACGGCAGGGTGATCTCCGATGGAAGCCGTGATATTGTGATCGGTTATGCCATTCCCGGTCTGAAAGAAAGTCTGAAGCTTGACGGGGAGCTGGAAAAAGAAATCGATATTCCGGAAAGCTTTACACTGGAAGCTGACGTGACAGAATGTGAAATTGATTCTACATTTACGGTTGGTCTGACGGACATACTGAAGGATCTTGACCTGGAAGATGTGGATGAAATAGATGACCTGAAAGATGCGCTGAAGGAACTTTCCGATGCATCTGAGGAGCTGGTAAAAGGCAGCGGGGAGCTTTATGACGGAATCGGTACACTGTACAAGAAATATAAAGAATTTGCAGACGGCGTGAAGGAAATGCAGTCCGGAGCATCCAGGTTAAACGATGGTGCAAAAGAGCTGAAGTCAGGTGCAGATACGCTGGAAGATGGTGTTTATGCCTATACGTCCGGAGCAGACAGTCTTGTATCTGGAGTAAAAGAATATACCGGAGGAGTGGGAACGATTTCTGACAAAATCCGGGAATACGGATCAGGAGTGACGGCTTTTACAGCAGGAGTGAAATCCTATGTAAGCGGAAGCGAAAAAGTCACAGAAGGAGTATCTGGATACGTGGATGGTACAAATACTCTTGCGGATGGCATAACTCAGTTCGCAGCTCAGGCTGAGCCTTTAATGAACGGGCTTGAGCAGTTTGCACAGGGGAGCGGAAACTTTGCCGACGGTGCACAGGAATATGCGGATGGAACAAAGGAATTTGCCGATAAAGCGGGAGCTCTTGAAGCAGGTCTGGACAGTGCGCTGCAGGGAGTTGAAGAGTATACCACAGAAGGCGTGGGCAAAGTCAGAGAGGGAGTCAGTCAGTATACAGGAGCTGTCAGTCAGGCGGCAGAAGGAGCAGCAGCATTAAATGAAGGGGTATCGGCGCTTCCCCAGGCAATGGACACCATTGAAAATGGTCTTGGAAATACAGTCAGCGCAGCAGATGAGCTGGAAGAAAAAAGCGGGAGTCTTGCCGAAAGTCTGAACGGGATTGCCGGACAGATACGTGATGCAGCTGCTGCTTTGAGCAGTTCAGGAGCGGACGTGGATACTTCCGGTCTCACAAACGGGGCAGGAGCTGTGCAAAGCAGTATGGAAAGTGTACAGAGCGGTCTTGGTACTGTATCCGGCGGTCTGGATACAGCAAGTGCTGCCATTGATGTCCTCAGCAGTATTGATACCTCACAGCTGGATGAGGGAACACAGGCGGCGATCAATGAGGCAATTGCAGACATTTCCAGTGGCGTGGGTACAGCAAGAGGCGGTGTGGACACTGCGCAGTCCGGGGCTGCTGGGGCAGGTGACGGAGCCGGTGCCATTGCGGATGCGGCAGGGCAGATTGCAAATGCTGTAAGTCAGGCGGGAGATGCCTCTGCGCTTGCAGATACTTTGAACAGCGCGGCAGCAGGAATTGAAGCCTGTGCATCCGGAACTTCTCAGATTTCCGGAGGAATCGGACAGCTCGGAGACAGCCTGAGCAGCCTGCAATCCGGAGTTTCTCAGGCATCAGCCGGGTTTTCTCAGGCATCAGCTGGAACAAAGAACTTAAATGAAGGGTTAAGTGCTCTGGCATCTGACACACAGCTTTCACGGGGAGTGGAGGAATTGTATGCAAAAGGACAGGAACTGAATGCAGGAGTACAGCAGCTTTCCGAAGCTTTGCCTCAGCTGCAGGACGCATCGTCAAGGCTGTCGCAAGGCGCACAGGAACTGAAAGAAGGTGCCTGCGCACTGAAAGATGGATATTATGGAGAAAATGGTCTTCAGTCAGGAATTCAGACAGCTGCCGGTGCTTCTGACGCACTGGTAAAAGGAGCAGCGACCCTGAAATCTTCCGGCAAAGAACTGGCCAAAGGTGCAAAAGAGCTGCAGAGTAACAATTACAGCCTGCTTCTGGGAGCAAATCAGCTTGAATCTGCAACCAGACAACTGAACAGTGGTATTTCCGAAGTCAGCGGAGCAACGAACCAGCTATTAAGCGGAGCCAGCCAGCTGAGCGCGAACAGCAAATCTCTGAAAAACGGAGCCAGCCGGCTTGCTGACGGAAGCAGCACGCTTGCATCCGGAACAGCAAGTCTGGTAAGCGGAGTAAATCAGCTTGCCGATGGAAGCAAACAGGTACAGGATGGTATCAAAGAACTGAAAGACGGTGCGAAGGAGCTGAAAGAGGGACAGGAAAAATTCGACGGGGAAGGTATTCAGGAACTGAAGGATACTCTCGAGGATGGTCTGGATGCGATTCTTGACCGCCTGGATGCACTGCAGTCCGATAATGTAACCTATACCAACTTTACGGATATAGACGGATCTATGGAAGGAGAAGTGAAGTTTATTATAGAGACAGCGCCGATAAAGATTTCGAATGATGAAAAATAGTATCAGGATTAAAATATAATTTTTAGTGTCATAGAATTAAAACCGATTTCCTGTGAGGAATGATAGGGCTGTAAGAAATCTCTGAAAAGGGATTTGTTGCAGCTCCTTTTTTGCAGAATTTTGATGTCAACAGATTGCTTTGAAAAAACAAGAAACTATACAATATATACAATGATTATTAAAATGATTTTTACAAAAGTGATATTTACAGCGCAAAAGAATGGTGATATAATGTCATTATCAAGTGATTCGAGTGCAAATCAATAATAATTAAATTGTAATTATAAAATAAATTTAATTATAGAATTTTTGATTTGTGTCGAACAAACTGTACCGTGCGTGAAGAGGTACAGAAAAGTATATCTTAAAAAGGAGAATGGATATGAAAGCAAAAAAAATGATGGCATTATTGATGAGCGCTGCCTGTGTTACTTCTATGTGTGCCGGTGCATTTACCGTAGAGGCGGCTGAATCGACAGGAGAGGTTTTACACATGATGACTTATGTTGATCCTCAGTCGAATGACCCTGCTCAGGAAAAAATCTATGAGGTTTATGAGAAATTTACCGAAGATACCGGTATCGAGATCGAATATGAGATCGTACCATGGGATGAGTCCGAATCAAAGCTGGTTATTGCCAACCAGTCAGGAGCTGCTCCTGACATCGCACTGGTCAGCTCACAGAAACTGGCTTCCCTGGTGAATGCAGGTGCGCTTCAGCCGATGGATGAGTACATTGACAGAGACCTTAACAGAGACGACTTTGTGGAGGCTGTATGGAATGCAGGAACTTACTCCGGAGACGGACAGGTATACTGTATGCTTTCCTCAGCACACACCAGAGGTATCTGGTATAACAAGAACTATGTATCAGATGAAGAAGCTCCGGAGACATGGGATGAAGTTGTTGAAGTAGCTAAGAAAGCTATGGCAGAGAATGAAGGCATTTACGGCTTCGGCTTCTGGGGAGGTTCTCATTATGCAGCAGTTGAGCTGACGATTGGACCTCTGACCTGGGCAGGCGATGGACAGTTATCCAATCCGGAAGACGGATCTGCAGCATGGGCAAATCAGGAAGTGGCAGACGCTATCCAGTTTATGTCCGATTGCTACAATGTGCATAAGATCACACCGGAAATCTGTATGAATGTTTCCGATTACAGTACAGATGTAACTCAGCAGTTTGCGGCAGGCAACATCGCAATGATTCTTGACGGTTCCTACATCAAATCCAGACTGGAAGCATCTGATAACGCAGGTAATTTTGGATTCGTTCCGTATCCGGCTAAGACCGAAGGCGGTTCTCATCCTCACTTCTCCAATGGATGGGCATGGGGTATTCCGAGAAATGCAGAGAATCCTGATCTGGCATGGGAATTCATCAAGTGGTTCAGCCAGACCGATATCCAGGTTCAGCACTCTTTAGTTGAGGGTGGTCTGCCTATCGTGAAAGCAGCAGCAGATGATCCTGCATTCAGTGATGAGCTTAGCCCGCTGTTCTTTGACAACCTTCAGTACGGCAGAAGCATGGATCCGTGGCTGTATTATCAGGAAGCACAGGAAACACTGGCAATCGCAGGTGCTACCTACTGTCTGGATCCTGAAAAACAGGATTTGAATGCTCTCCTGCAGGAATCACAGGATCAGTTTAATGATCAGTACTACAGTGAATAAGAATTAGGGGATGTTGTGGGACATTTCCATGCTCCATGGAAATGTCCCACAATTTTTTTGCTTTTATTGTACCAAAAACCCATTGTAAATACCTTTGAAACCATGGGAAAGGAGGAAAATATTATATGTTCCATACAAAGAAAACATCGAAGCTGCCCTATTTCCTTGTGGCTCCGGTAATGATTTTACTGCTCTTATTTTCCTATCTGCCGTTTCCATATACATTATATTTGTCTGTAAATGAAACGAAGCCGATTACAGGAGAACTGCAGTTTGTAGGCATCAAAAATTTCAAACGGCTTTTCCGAAACAAAGATTTCTGGGAAAGCCTGGGAAACACAGGTTATTATGTGATTGTTACTACCATACTGGTGATCGTACTGGGTGTGATCGTAGCCCTGATCCTTAACAGTAAGATTAAGGGAACCAGTGTTTATATGTCTATTTTATTTGTTCCCTGGATCGTGTCGGACGTAGTTGCCGGTTTCTGTTGGAAATGGCTGTTAAATCCGGATTTCGGTCTTCTGAATGCCCTTTTTGAACCTTTTGGCATCCGAGCGAGCAATTTGCTTATGAAGCCGCAGTACGCCATGCTGAGTCTGATCATGGTAACGGTATGGAAGCAATTGGCGTATTCTACCATTCTTCTTCTGGCGGGACTTCAGAACGTTTCCAACGATCTGATAGAAGCGTCGAAGCTGGACGGATGTAATGGCTGGCAGTCTTTCTGGAGAATCACATTCCCTATCTTCAGCCCGATTTTACTTGTAACGGTGCTTCTGGATATGATCAACTTTATCAGTCAGTCCGGACTTGCGCTGGTGCTGACAGGCGGCGGCCCTTTGAGAAGTACGACAACGCTGGCGTTATATCTGTACGATGAAGCCTTTGATAACTTCAAGCTGACCAATGCCTCTACAATCTCCATGATGATGGCGCTTCTTAATATTGTCGTTGTTTGTTTATACTTTTATACCAATAAAAAGAGCAGAGAGAAGGTGGACTGATGAGACGGGGAAGTGCAAGAAAAATGGCAATAGGAGCAGGAAAGCATCTCATTATGGTGCTGGTTTCCATGTTCATGCTGCTCCCCCTTGTGTGGGGACTGATAACCTCTTTTAAACCCCAGAGTGAGATCTTCAAATATCCGCCGAAATTTTTTACGGGACTGACTCTGGAAAATTATATTCAGGCGTTCCAGAGAGAAGGTCTGGGACGATATCTTGTGACGACCATCGCATTGGCTGTGATTTCTACAGTTATCGGAATCCTGTTTGCGACTTTTGCGGCTTACATTTTTTCACGGTATTCATTCCGGGGAAAACTTTTCTGCACCACTTTTGTAGTGCTGCCTATGCTGATTCCGGGTCTTGTGAACCTGATTCCTTTGTTCAGTGTGTATTCCAGAATGGGTTTGAGAGATAACTTTATTGGACTGGTACTGTTGTATTTGCCCGGTATTATGCCATTTTCCATTATGGTACTTCAGAATTATCTGCGGGCGGTGCCGTTTACGCTGGAGGAAGCTGCAATGATTGACGGCTGCAGCCGGTGGCAGATTCTCACGAAGATTATTCTGCCGGTGATCGTTCCCGGCGTTATCGCAGTAGCTATGATTGGATTCGTAAATATCTGGAATGAGTTTATTATCACCTTGATCTTTACATCAGGCCGTGGGCTGCGTACTGTAACGCTGTCTCTGTTCTACATGGTGAATGCGAATAATGTGAATTACGGTGTCGTCTGTGCGGTGGCCTTTGTCAATATTATTCCGGTATTGATTATTTTCTTAATTTTCCGGAAGCAGTTTATCGGCTCTATGATCGATGGAGCAATCAAAGGATAGGAGGAAATGCAAATGACAGGAAGAGAACGTCTTTTGGCTGCTCTGGATCGGAAATGTCCGGACCGGCTGCCTGCAACAACTCATCATTTGATGGATTATTTTCTGAATACCTATATGGGCGGAACCGATAAGCAGACTTTTTTCCGGGAGATGGGACTGGATCCGATTTTCTGGGTAGATGATCTGATTTATACGGAAGAACAGCAGGAAAACTGGCGTATTGAGAAGGAAGAGCTCAGTGATCCTCAGTACCGCACCATCCGCTATACCATACACACACCGGTAAAACCGCTGACGATGGTGCTTCAGTACAATCAATACACTCAGTGGCTGAAAGAACACCTATTAAAAGACAAAAAAGACATTGAAATCCTCGCACGGTATATGCCAAGCCCAAGAGCCGGACGGGAAACCGTGAACCGGGCGGCAAGTGAACACCCGGATTGCCTGATTCGCGGTACAGTGCCCTGCTTTGATATCTTTGGACAACCGGGATGCTGGCAGGATCTGGCCTGTATCTATGGCATCCAGGATTTGATCATGGAGACTTTCGATGATCCGGAATGGGTGAAGGAAGCTCTTCAGATTTTACAGAAGAGGAAACTGGACTATATCGACACACTTGATGGATGTAAGTATGATATTCTTGAACTGGGAGGCGGTGATGCGTCTACCACCGTTATTTCCCCCGCAATTTTTGATGAGTTTGTAGCGCCCTTTGACGCACCTGTTGTTTCAGCTGTACAGAAAAAAGGAATCCGTGTGGTATATCATACCTGCGGCGGTATGATGCCTATCCTGGAAAATATTGCAGATCTGGGTGTAAACGCGATGGAGACCTTTACCCCTGTAAATATGGGCGGAGATACGAATCTTGCGGAAGCAAAACAGAGAATCGGCAGCAGAGTCTGCATGATCGGCGGTTTTGACCAGTTCCATTATTTCACGGGATGTACGCCGGAAGATACCAGAAAGATGGTAAGACAGTGCTTTGAGGAAGCCGGAGAAGGCGGAGGCTTTATTCTTTCTCCGTCGGATCACTTCTTTGACGCGGATCCGGAACTGATTCGTGCTTTTGCGGACGAGGCGGCTCGTTGTATTTATAAATAAAGAAGAGACATAAGGAGGCTCTTTGCGTAAATGGAAAAATATCTGGAAATGAAGAGAAAAGCAAATAACCATTATTGGGCACAGAGAATTCTTACCCAGATGGGATATTTGTACAAGGTGATGGAGGCTGAGGAGAGAGCGGTTCCCGATCAGCTGAACGATACAGAAAACTGGCTGTATGAAGAGTACAAAAGAGATGGCAGTATCACAGAAACTGTGGCAAAGAAAGCGGAAGAAATGCTGAAAGGTCTGGAAAAAGATGCAAAGCGTTACAGCATGATCTTTGCCGGACATGCGCACATTGATATGAACTGGATGTGGGGATTTCAGGAGACCGTAAACCTGACGATCGATACATTCCAGACGATGCTGAATTTGATGGAGGAATACCCGGAATTCACGTTCTCTCAGTCTCAGGCATCTGTATACGAGATTATTGAAAAATACTGTCCTTCTATGCTCCCGGAGATTCGCAGAAGAGTACAGGAGGGAAGATGGGAAGTGACAGCTTCCACCTGGGTAGAGCCGGATAAAAATATGAGCGGAACAGAAAGTATGTCCCGTCATATCCTGTATACGAAGACTTATTTGTCTGATCTGCTTGGAATCTCTCCTGATTCCATCGAACTGGATTTTGAGCCGGATACATTTGGACACAGTGAATGTATACCGGAAATCCTGAACCAGGGCGGTGTAAAATATTATTATCACTGCCGCGGATTTGAAAAGTATACTCTGTACCGTTGGCGTGCTCCTTCGGGGAAAGAGGTGCTTGTAAACCGGGATAATGCCTGGTATCTGGGCCCGGTGGAGTATGACAGAGTGCTCCGGCTGCCTCAGTACAGCAAAGAGAATCACTGTGATGTTCTGCTGTATGTGTACGGAGTAGGTGATCACGGCGGCGGACCTACCAGGCGTGATATTGAGAAGATCATAGATATGAAGCAATGGCCGTTTATGCCCAATATTCGTTTCGGTACGTTCCATGAATTCTTCCATGAGATTGAGAAAGTAAAAGAAAACTTCCCGGTTGTGGACAGTGAGCTGAACTTTGTTCTGACCGGGTGTTATACCACCCAGAGCAGAATCAAGCTGGCGAACCGGACCGGAGAGGATAAGCTGTACGATGCAGAAGCTCTCTGGGCGGCAAGCGGTGTTCCTGATGAAATGGCAAATCAGGGAAAGAAAGCTTTTGAGCAGGCATGGAGAAAGATACTGTTTAATCAGTTCCACGATATTCTTCCGGGTTCTGGTGTGATTGAGACAAGAGAATATGCGATGGGACAGTTCCAGCAGGCAATGTCATACTGCGGCGGTTATGCCAATCGTGCTATGAAGGCTATCAGCGAGAAGATTGACACCACTTTGTGGGGCGGCGAGGACTGTGCGGATTCCCGCTCGGAAGGAGCCGGCGTGGGATACGGCACCGGTATTACATCCGGACAGTGGGGGAATGCAGGAAGCAATGATTTTGGATTTACCAATGCTCACAGAGGAAACGGTGATACCCGTGTATATACGCTGTTTAACACCACACAATACGAGCGGAAAGAGCTTGCGGTTGTTACCTTGTGGGATTGGGAGTATCCGGAAGAGGAGATTTCCGTTCTCAATAAGGATATGGAAGAACTTCCTGTGCAGATTCTGGAGCAGGGGACTCATTACTGGCAGCATCAATATATTAAGCTGGCATTCCCGGCTTCCGTGCCGGCCTTTGGATATAATACTTACTGTGTCAGGAGAAAACCGCTGACATCTGAGATTATACCTCCATTTACAGATCCGCGTGTACACAGGATGGAAGATGGTCTTATCACTCTTGAAAATGATGAGATATGCGGAAAATTTGACTCAGAGACTATGAAGCTGGTTTCTCTGGTCAATAAGAGAACCGGCGAGGAGTTTATAAAAGAGCCCTCAGGTTACTTCCGTTTTGTGGAGGAAGACGATGTAAATGCCATGACTGCATGGATTGTGGGCGGTTATACAAAGGTTGTTGATATTAATGAAACCGTTCCGGTGCGCGTGATTGACCGGCATCAGGATGGACTGCGCAAATGGCTGACCTACGAGATGAAATTCCGCGAATCCTCTCTGAATGTGAAGATTATTCTGGATGAAGGCAGCAAGATCTTCCGTTTCGAGGTGAATGCGGACTGGCATGAAATTGGAAGAAAGGGTAAGACCATTCCTCAGCTTCAGTTCTATGCTCCGGTTGGATATGAAGTAAAGAATTATCTTTACGATATTCCGGCAGGCAGCAAGGAGCGGGGAGAGCTTGGACACGATGTTCCCGGTATTTATTTCCAGGCGGCTGTTCCTGAAGAGGACAGAGGCTGCATGATGCTTACGACAAACTGCAAATATGGTTACAGGGGGGTCGGTCAGGCAATGACAATAGATCTTATCAGAGGTGCTTATGACCCTGATCCTTATCCGGAGCTGGGCATTCATGTGATGAATTTAGGTCTTGGCATCCAGGAAAAGGCAGAGTGGGGCAAGCTGTTGGAAGCAGGGTATCTGTTCTCACATTTCCTGTATCCTTATTCCAATACTATTCACAAAGGTGAGGCAGCAGCAGAACACAGTTTCATGAAAGTTGAAGGAGATGTAAAGATTGCTGCATGGAAGCTGGGCGAAGCGGACAATACCTGGGTGATAAGAATGTATCATAGCCATAAGAGGTCAGAGCAGGTTAAAATTACGGCAGAAAGAGCCATCGTCAGAGCGGAATTTACAGATCTTCTGGAACGTCCGCAGGGTGATCAGACCGTGAATGTTAATGCAGATGGCAGCGTGAAATTTGAGCTTCCGGCATGCAGTATTCGTACAATAAAATTAGCCTTTTAAGGGGTAAAGGGAGGTGCTCAATATGCAGAGCAGAGAGCTGGTAAATCGGACGATTGCCAGAAAAAATACCGGTACGCATGCCTTCTGGGTAGGGCATCCCACCGATGATGCAAAAGAGATTTACTATCAGGCGGTAGGTATTAAAGAAGAAGAGGCTACAGAGCAGGAGATTCAAAATGATATCGCCAGCAAGACCAAGCATTATACCACGAAATCCGGAAAACCGGAGATAGATTTCAATCTGAAGATCGGTTCTGATATGACCTGGATCAGTCCGGAGCTGGATCTGGGAGCGTGGAGACATCCGGAAGGAAAACCCATGTGGGACTGCTTTACGGATGAACATAAAAGCTTAAATACCGGATGTATCTTTGCGGAATGTGAAGATGTGGAGGAGATTGAACGCTTCCCATGGCCGAATCCGGACTATCTTGACTTTACCAAGTGTCTGGAAGATACAAAATATGCTTATGATAAAGGTCTGGCTGTATTTGGCGGAATGTGGTGTCCTTTTTTCCATGTGATGTGCGATTTCTTTGGAATGGAAAATTATTTTATCAAGATGTATACGGACCCGGAGGTGATCCATGCGGCTACCAGAAAAATCGTTGATTTTTATCTTGTGACCAACGGACGTTATCTGGACGCTGCGGCTCCGTATTTAAGCGCGGCATTTTTTGGAAATGATCTGGGCAGTCAGTTAAGCCTTCTGATCAGTCCGGAGATCTTTGATGAATTTATCCTGCCTTATATGCAGGAGATTATCGACCAGATCAAAGGGAAGGGCCTGAAAGTGGCAATGCATTCCTGCGGCTCTATCGATATGATCATCCCCAGACTTCTGGATGCCGGTGTGGATATCCTTCATCCTTTGCAGGCCAAGGCTGTAGGAATGGATGCGGAGAATCTTGCGAAAAAGTATGGCGGAAAAGTCACTTTTTTAGGCGGTGTGGATACTCAGCAGCTTCTTCCTTTTGGAACACCGGAACAGGTGAAGGAAGAAGTAAGAAGACTGAAAGACCTCTTCAAGGGAGACTTTATTGTATCACCCAGCCATGAAGCTCTTCTGCCGAATGTTCCCTTTGAGAATGTAATGGCTATGAGTGAGGCTGCGAAGGAATAAGCGGAAGCCGGGCAATATGTGAGGAGTAAACAGGAGATAGTATGAAAAGATCTGAAATTAATCAAATTATAAAAGATGCTCTGATTTTTTTTGAAGAGCAAAACGCAAAGATTCCGCCTTTCGTTCTTTGGACGCCTGATGAATGGAAGAACAAAGGGGACGAAGCAGGAGAAATCCGTGATAATATGCTTGGATGGGACATTACAGATTACGGACAGGGTGATTTTAATAAAGTCGGACTGCTGCTGGTAACATTAAGAAACGGGAATCAGCAGAGAACTGATATTTATCCGAAACCATATGCAGAAAAACTGATGATTGTCCGCGAGGAACAGGTTACACCTATGCATTATCATACATATAAAATGGAAGATATCATTAACCGGGGCGGCGGAAATCTGGTTGTAAAATTATACAATTCCACGGAAGATGGAAGTCTTGCGGATACCAGCGTCCATGTTTCCATGGATGGAGTGGCGCATGTATATCCGGCTGGAACGGAGCTGATCCTTCATCCGGGAGAAAGCATTACGATGACTCAGGGATTATATCATCGTTTCTGGGGCGAAAAGGGAAAAGGAACGGTTCTGGTTGGTGAAGTTTCCATGTGCAATGATGATAATGCCGACAATCATTTTTATGATACTGTCGGAAGATTTCCTGAAATTGAAGAAGACGAAGAGCCCTTATATCTTCTGTGCAATGAATATCCTGATCCGGTAAAATAAAGATATTTATCAGTAAATGGCAAAAAATGGTTTTAAGTATCTGTTTTTTGCGATAGAATAAAAGATAATGCAACATATAGTTTTTTATTTTGATGCTGGTAAAGAGATAGTATTATGAAAAACAGAATTAATAGCAGAGTCATGAGGGAGAATAATGCCCTTTTGATTATGGAAATCATCATGAAACTCGGTCCGATATCGAGAAGCGAACTGACGCAGTTAGTAGGACTGACGCAAGTGTCAGTCATTAACATTACGAACGAACTGCTGGAAGCGGGAATTCTTGAACAGGTTGGTATGACAAATGGATCCGCCCAGGGGCGTAAAGCGATTGTGCTGGATGTAAACCCAAAGCGTTTTTATAGTTTATGTCTGGTTCTCAGAGTGGAGGAAATGGTATGCGGGATATCGGATCTTCGGGGGAATATTCTGGATACCATCAGAATTGAATATCCTGCAAGGCTGTCATCAGGAGAACTTCTGGATGAAGTGGAACGTATGATAGAAGAATTACTGTGCAGAAGTGAGATATCCAGAGAGAAAATACTTGGATTGGGGATTGCTGCTCCGGGACCTCTGGATGTACAGACAGGAACGATCGTAAACCCTCCTAATTTTCCTTATCTGCAGAATCTTCCAATTAAAGAAAAGCTGGAAAAACGACTGGGCTTTCCTGTCTGTCTGGATAAAGAAACAAATCTTGCAGCGCTTGCCGAGTATTATTATGGCATGGCTAAAAACTATAAAACATCATTTTTTGTCAGCATTTTTAATCTGGGTATTGGCGGAGGACTGATATCCGGCGGTGAAATCTTTCATGGATTCAGAGATGGTGCCGGTGAGATTGGACATGTAATGGTAGATTCTGCCGGCCCAAAATGCAGATGCGGCAATTACGGTTGTCTTGAAACAATGATATCAGAAGATTATGTGATATCTGAAGTAAAAAAGATGCTGAAACTTGGAGTGGGTGATATCGTGGTTAATGGTATTGACACGATCACACTAGAAGATGTTTTTGCCAAGAGTCATCTTCCCGGAATGAACGTATTTCATACTGCTGTTGATAAAATGGTTTCGTATCTTTCCCAGGCACTGGGAATTATTATTAATCTGTATAGTCCGGAGCTGATTATGATCGGCGGTGTAATTCCTGATATGGATCCCATGTTTGTGGACCTGGTGGCGGAGAAAGTTCATAAAAGATCATATCCTTCGCACTGTAAAGATGTTGTGATCAGGAAGTCAGAATTTGGAAAAGATGTTTTTCTTATGGGTGCTGCAGCTCTTGTACAGAAAAAATTTCTGGTGAATGTTCTTCCGCAGAGCCTGTGATTATCTATAAAGGGGCAGATAAGAATTGTAAATTCTACAGGGGCTGCAGAAAAACACTATGATCTTGTGAGGTGATATGATTGAATAAAAAAGTAATTGCAGCAGGACATATCTGTCTGGATATTACACCGGTGTTTCATGGAACAAATGTGAACAGGCTGGATGATATTTTATCTCCCGGAAAACTGGTGCATGTAGGTGCACCGGATATTCATGTGGGAGGATCTGTGTCAAATACGGGACTTGCTATGAAGATTCTCGGAGCAGATGTGTCACTTGCTGGTAAAGTCGGGGATGATGCTTTTGGTATTCTTGTGAAACAGGCGCTGCAGGAGCAGTATCATGCTGCGGATGGATTAATTATCGGGAGAGGTGAATCAACCTCTTATTCTGTAGTAGTGGCTATACCGGGGATTGACAGGATTTTTCTGCATAATCCGGGTGCAAATGATACTTTTACAGCAGATGATATTTCCGGGGAAAGCTTAAAGGAAACCGCACTGTTTCATTTCGGTTATCCGCCTCTGATGAGAAATATGTATCTGAATGAAGGAAGTGAACTGATAAAAGTTTTTGAGAAAGCAAAAGCGCAGGGTGCAGCAACATCATTGGATATGGCATCAGTGGATCCGGATTCGCCGGCAGGGAGTGCTGACTGGGAGAAGATTCTTCAAAGAGTACTGCCGTATGTGGACTTTTTTGAACCAAGTGTGGAAGAGCTGTGTTATATGCTGGATCCCGAACGCTTTGCGGATTGGAAGAAAAGGGCTGATGGCCGGGATGTGACGGAAATTCTGGATATTGACCGGGATGTCCGGCCGCTTGCTGATAAGTGTATGGAAATGGGAGCCAGGGTTCTTCTTATTAAGTGCGGGACTCCCGGGATTTATTACCGGACAGCCGGGGAGAACAGGCTTCGGGAAATCAGTAAGCGGGTCTGCCTGGATTGTGCCGGATGGTCAGACCGGGAAGGCTTTGAGAAAAGCTATATTCCGGATAAAGTTCTGTCGGGAACCGGTGCCGGAGATACCTGCATAGCTGCTTTTCTGACTGCAATGCTGGATGGCTGTACACTTGAGGAATGTATGCACCTGGCAGCTGCCACCGGCGCATCGTGTGTAGCCGCCTATGATGCACTGAGCGGTTTGAAGAGTTTTGAAGATCTCAGGAAAAAAATAAATGACGGATGGAAAAAGATCCAATAACATCAATAAATGCCGGATGGAAAAAAGTCAATAAATTCAATAAAGGAGAATGGTTGTTATGCTGGTAAACATGAACCAGGTATTGATTCCTGCAAAAAAAGGAAAATATGCAGTAGGTTTATTTAATGCAGTGAACCTTGAACTGGCCAGGGGGATTATTGCTGCTGCAGAATCTTTGCGCTCTCCTGTTATCATGGGGACTGCAGAAGTTCTTCTGCCTTACGGACCGTTGGAGGAGGTTTCCTATTATCTTCTTCCAATGGCAAAAAAAGCCAGTGTGCCTGTTGTTATTCATTTGGATCATGGCTTAAAGAAAGAAACCTGTCTGAAAGCTTTGGAACTTGGCTTTTCATCAATTATGTATGACTGTTCCACGGATTCTTATGAGGAGAATGTGGAAAAAGTAAGAGAAATGGCGGAAATCGCACATTCCTACGGGGCTACGATCGAGGGAGAGCTGGGACATGTGGGAGATACAGATGATAATTCCGGTGATCCGTCAAAGTTTTATACAGATCCGCTGGTGGCAAAAGATTTTGTGGAGAAAACGGGAGTGGACGCACTTGCGATTGCAGTGGGAACTGCCCATGGTGCCTACAAATTACCGCCGAAGCTGGATTTTGAAAGAATTCGTACGATTGCCAATACGGTTAATGTCCCGCTGGTACTTCACGGCGGATCCGGACTGACAGACAGCGATTTCAACCGTGCAATTCATGAAGGAATCAGCAAAGTAAATATTTTTACAGACATCAATGTTGCCGCAGTGGAAGCGGTCAAACAGGAAGCAGAGAAGAAAATGAAACTGTTTTCCAGCGTCAACAAAGCAAATGAAGTTCTTTCACATGATTCAAAAATGATAACAGATGCAGATGTGCAGAAAATCGTTCAGATGGTGATAGCGGAACTCATTAAAAAAAGAAACTGAAAAAGAAACTGAAAATAAAACAGTATCATGGTTAAGATGTATGTTAACCGTGACATTGCGCAAAAAGCTCCTATGTATGATTGCAGATACATAGGAGCTTTTTGCGTAAAAGAACAGATATACCAAATTCCAGGTCATCATTCTGATATTTTTATAAAGAATCTGGTTTCTGTTCATGTTCGATTGGTATAATATAAAACAAATGATTTTATAGATATCAGGGAAGAAAGGATATAGAGAAGATATTTAGCCGGAGGATGTTTGTACCAATACTTTAGGCTGGTGTATTACGCCTGGATGGATTATAATCAGTATTAGTAAGTATGATGAAGCGTATTTGATCAGGCTGTCATAATTGTCTATGGCAAAAGTCATGGGGGATTCCGGCGGTTTGATGTGATATGGAATGAAGATTGGAGAATGATATGAAAACGGAAGATCCTTTATGCCGGAAGCATATTTCCGCAGGCTTGTTTTATCAGCTGATGGATGCTATGAGACGAACCGGAAAAAGGAGTACATACAAAAACTGGGATAAATCAGTTCCGGTTCTGCTGTTATCCGGTCAGCAGGATCCGGTAGGAGATTTCGGAAAAGGAGTACAGCAGGTAAAAAACAGCATGGATAAAGCGGGTTTAAGAGACGTAGAGGTCCATTTTTTCCCCGATGCGCGTCATGATCTGCTTCATGAAGAAAAAAGCGGAGCTGCAAAGTCGGCAGTTGACACCATGCTGAAGTGGATTTCAGGAAAAACTGCTTCATAAGCCGGGAGATTAAAGAGAAAAAGTTTAAGCCGGGAATTTAAGGAGAATAAATTTAAGGAGAAAATGATATGAGTAAACCCAAAATCGCCTTTATCTGTGTTCACAATTCCTGCCGGAGTCAGATCGCAGAGGCATTAGGCAGGCATCTTGCATCCGATGTATTTGAAAGTTATTCTGCGGGAACTGAGATAAAGAATTGTATCAATCAGGATGCGGTACGTCTCATGAAAGAAATATACCACATCGATATGGAGGCAGAAGGGCAGCATAATAAATTGCTGGAGAAATTGCCTCCTGTGGATGGAGTAGTCACAATGGGATGCAATGTGCAGTGCCCGCTCCTGCCGTGTAAATGGAGAGAAGACTGGGGTCTGGATGACCCGACAGGACAGCCTGATGAGGTGTTTATTGAAACAATCAGGCAGATTGAAGAAAAGATCCTTCAGCTGAAGGCCAGGCTGAGCATCGAGGGTGAACTCTAACCCATTAATTCCGACAGTAAACTTACGCAATCGAACGTTATATAAAAGATTGAAAGAATAGACAATGAATGATATAATTTGCATATATTAACCGGGAGGTGAATAATGTGTTTGCATTACAGGAAACAATCAGACCTTCAGCAGATCTGAGAAACCATTATAATGAGATATCAAAACAGTGCAGGGAAGGAAAAGAAGCAGTGATTATCACTGTGAATGGAAGAGGAGATACCGTATCTCTTTCTTATGAAGAATACAAAAATATGAAAGCAAGAATAGAATTGCTGGAAATTCTTACGGAAGCAGAAGATGATGTGAAGAACGGACGTGTTGCATCGATAAATGAAACCTTTGATGACTTACGGGCTATACTGCAGGAGGGTTAACTTTGAGGTACAATATTGTTCGTACTGATACAGCAGACGCTGGTATCCGAAAGATAGTACTATATATAGCACAGAATTTTGGTAATGAAGTAGCATTGAAGAAACTTGATGAAATTGAGGAAAGAATACTTAGACTGGGAGATGAGCCTTATATTGGAGTTGATCCCAGATATCCGGTATTAAAACGGCAAGGATATAGAGTATTGATCCTTGAAAAAGATCTTGTATTTTATAAGGTTGATGAGGTAAAAAAAGAAGTTGTCATATATGCAGTTGCAGACCAGAGACAGGACTATTTGAATATTATTCGGGGGCTTTAGTCTGTGAGGCTTTTCATTGAAAGATTATATCGAAGAACGTGCAGTTGAGATTGCGAATTACATTATCGAGACCAGGGCAACGGTGCGCCAGACAGCGAAGAAATTCGGGATCAGTAAGTCTACGGTACATATGGTAGTAACAAAATAGAACGGGGTAGGCGGAGAGCGTGTTGATGATACTCCGGTACACAAGGCGCTTCGTGAGACATTGGCAAACCCCAGGATATGTTAGAACCGGTAAAAACAGATGCGCTTAGGTGGTGAGTCTGATCCTCGAAATAAATGTGACGAAAAAAACGCTGCCATTCATACCTTATTCTTCTTCTGCATACACTGTAAAAACAGCGTCTTCGGAGGCTTATCCTTGAAAGACTATATCGAAGAACGAGCAGTGGAGATTGCAAATTATATTATTGAAACCAGGGCAACGGTACGTCAGACGGCGAAGAAATTCGGGATCAGTAAGTCTACGGTACATAAGGATGTCACAGAACGCCTCACCCAGTTAAACCCGTCCCTTGCGCGGCAGGCAAGGACTGTTCTGGATGTAAATAAGCAGGAGAGACATATCCGCGGCGGTCTGGCCACCAGGGAGAAGTACCTGCGCCTTGAACACAGATAGAAATCGAAAAGATCAATGCATGGAATGCGATGCAGCAGAACTGGAACAGTGCATGGCATTCTGTGCATTTTTTTGTATACCGGTTGAAAATCCATGCCTGGGGTGCTAAAATTTGCTGGGTAAGTTTTGATAGAATATAAGAAGAGAAATCCAGACAATACAGATAAGACAATACAGATAAGACAATACAGAAAGAAAACGTGAAATGATGAATATTAATCTGACAAAAGGGCCTGTTATGCGCTCTATGCTGTGCTTTGCAGTTCCCATGATTCTGGGGAATCTGATGCAGCAATGCTACAATATTGCGGGGATGAATATTCTTCTGGATCTGTGGTTTGTACTTGGGTTGAAGAGAGGCGCTGCAGGTGCTGCACAGGCTACCGTGATTTCGCAGTATCTATCAGGACTCGGGATTGCCGGATATACAATCGTAAAATGTCCCTGGCTTCGCCCGGACAGAAGCCACTGGCATGTGCGGCTGTGCTGTATCAGGGAAATTGCAGGTTTTTCAGTTCTGATGCTTTCCGCCATTCCATCTGTGGGGGTAACGGGAATCTGGTGGTCAGTGCCGATTGGCTGGATCCTGGCAGACATAACCGGATTTATCATAGAATTGTGGAATAGTCTGTGTGTGGATGCGGGAATGGACGCCCATAAGCTTAAAACAGAAAATTCTCCTTGACGGAAAGACAGCGTTCTGCTAAAATCTTCTCGATATCAGGGAGTAGTTCGCATCTTTTGAAGATGTTATGTATCACGTCATCACGCCTTACAGGCCGGGATATATACTGAAATAAGAACGAGACTTTTATCGCATTTTTGTGTGCGGTAAAAGTCTCTTTTTTATGCTGAAAGGGAATAATGAAAAAAAGACAGGAGGAATCATAATGGAGATTTTATTACAGGGGATACTTTTGGCAGTGGGATTTTTTATGCTGGTAAAAGGTGCGGACTGGTTTGTGGACGGAGCCGCCGGGATTGCGGAAAAATTCGGTATACCGCATCTGGTAATCGGGCTTACCATCGTGGCGATGGGAACAAGTGCACCTGAAGCTGCTGTAAGTATCACAGCAGCATTAAAAGGAAATTCCGGTATTACCATTGGGAATATAGTGGGAAGCAATATCCTGAATGTTCTGATCATTCTCGGGATAGCTTCTGTGATCGTGCCGGTCAAAGTGGCAGAGTCCACAGTTAAAACTGAAATTCCGTATATGTTGTTTGTCACATTTTTACTGCTTTTGCTTGGCTATACAGGAAATGAAATTGTGCTGTGGGAAGGTGTGGTTCTCTGGGCGGCATTTATCCTTTATCTTCTGTATCTGTTCCGAATGGCAAAGCAGAACAGGACGGAGTTTGATGAAGAGAAAGAAATCCTGCCGGTATGGAAGCTTTTGCTGATGGTGGCAGCCGGACTTGTGCTGATCATGCTTGGAAGTGATTTTGCCGTAGATTCAGCGACAGAACTTGCGAGAATTTTTGGTATGAGCGAGCGTTTTATCGGTCTGACGATTGTCGCGCTTGGAACCTCTCTGCCGGAGCTTGTAACTTCTGTGGCGGCAGCACGCAAGGGAAAAGCGGATATTGCGATCGGAAATATAGTAGGAAGCAATATGTTTAATATTCTCTTTGTGGTTGGTACGACAGCGCTGATCACTCCGGTAGTATTTGAGTCAAAATTTGTCATTGATCTGCTGGTTTCAGCTGCGGCCGGATTCCTTCTGCTGATCTGTGTGGCAAAAGATCATAAACTCACAAGAACGGGCGGAACTATTATGCTTGTTTCTTATGCGGCGTATTTTGTGTATCTGATCAGGTGATGGGCGGTATGAAGGAGCGTCGGATGATTTATGGAAAACTGAACCGGAGAATAAAAGTCCGGTATGATTTAGGAGAGGGAAAATGAGACTGGAACGAGTACAGGAAGCATTAAAACAGAAAAACATTACCTATCAATATACGGAAGAAGACGGGTGCGGAAGTCTGGACTTTATGTTCCGCGGACTGAGCTTTCATGTGTGGGAATACCAGGATGAAGTATGGGGCGCGGAAACGAATGTTTTTTCTGCGGGACGGAGCCGTGAAGTAGAGGGGGATTATGAAAAGGTGATCTCCGATGAGATTTTGTCATGGCCGGATATGACGGCATAGAAAGAATGAGGTGATAATATGCAGCTGACAGATATTTTTGCAGAGGGAAGTCAATACAGAGAACAGGTTTATGCTCTTTATGAGGAAGCATTTCCTGAAGAAGAAAAGAAACCGCTGTCATTAATGGAAGCGCTCACAGCAGAGGGAAAAATGGAAATGCTGGCAGTTACGGAAGGTGATGAATTTGTCGGGCTTGCCATGAACATGCTGGCAGAAAAAACAGCTCTTCTGGATTATTTTGCTATTGCTTCGGATAAGCGCGGCGGCGGTTATGGAAGCCGGGCAATCGCGGCACTTCTGGAACGGTTTCGTGATAAGAAATATATTTTTGAGATTGAAATGCAGGACGAAACAGCCGTAAACGCCCTGGACAGAAAGCGGCGCAAGGCTTTTTATTTACGAAACGGGCTGAAAGAAACAGGACTTTTTGCAAATGTGTATCAGACAGACTTTGAACTTCTGACCCCGGATGGAAGTCTGACATTTGAAGAATATGTGGGAATGCTGAACTATATTCTGGGCGACGAAGGCGTACGGCTCCTGCATCCGCGTCTGATCAGACAGGACGCGGACTGCTGAGAGGACAATTCCGGAATGAATCCGGTTCAGCTATAATTATTCAGAGGTTTCGGTGAGAACGATATTTTTGTCAAAGTCTTTTGTATAATGCAGTTCATAATCATCTGTAATAAAAATAGCTTCCGTATCAGGAATGGCTTCGATAAAATCCATGCCCTTTTCGTATCCCAGGGCAAAACAGGCGGTGCTTAAGGCATCTCCGTCCACAGATTTGTTCGAAATAATCGTGACTGCGATGAGGTCATTCGCGTAAGGATATCCGGTTTTGGGATTCAGAATATGATGATACAGGGTACCGTCTTCCTCAAAAAACCGTTCATATATTCCGGAGGATACTACTGATTTGTCTGTGATATCCATTGCAGCAACTGTTTCATTCCGGTCGGCAAAGGGTTTCTGAACACCGATCCTGAACGGGGTGCCATCCGGTTTTGCCCCGATGCAGAGCACATTTCCGCCAAGATTGATGGTAGCACTCTGAACTCCCCGGGAAACCAGGAAATCCTTGATTCTGTCGGCAATGTATCCTTTGGCAATGCCGCCCAGGTCGAATTCTGTATCGTCGGATTCCAGAGAGATATCCTGACCATCGATGGAAACACCCTGGATGCCGCATCTGGAAAGTACATCCCGGATGTCCGGATCAGCCGGAACAGAAGGCGTTTCGGAAGTGAAATCCCAGAGTTCTGTAAGGGGAGCAATGGCGATATCAAAAGCTTCTCCGGAATTCTGTGTCCAGGAAAGACCGATGGATAAAAGTTCTGCCAGATCTTCGGATATATGATAAGTGTGCGGGTGGCCCTGAACGGGTGCAAGCTTCCGATGGTTCAGCTGAAAAAGTTCGCTTTCGGAGGCGGTTCTGCTGAAGATTTTTTCGTATTTGTCGCAGAGTTCCATGCACTGTGTGAGCAGAGATTCATCTTTGGAATCATAAATGGTGATAGTGACAATGGTATTGAGCCTGAAATCGGTGGAACGGATGTAGTCTTTGGTTTCTTCAGAGGAAGCGGATTTCAGGGAAGAACATCCGGTCATGCTCATCGCCAGAAAAACAGCAGACAAAATGACAGTCAACTGTAAAATGCGGATGTGTTTAAGCGATATTTTTTTCATGGAAAATCTCCTGTAAGTATTTTCAAATGATCATCAGCAACAATTATATCGTAAAAATACATTCCTGAAAAGCCGTGAAAGGAGTATTAAATGAAGAATATAAGTAACTGTGAATACTGTATGAATTATTCCTATGATGAAGATTATGAATGCTATACCTGTGAAGTAAATCTTGATGAGGATGAAATGGCACGTTTTATCTCCGGAAATTTCAGTCAGTGTCCGTATTTTCGTATGGGTGACGAATATAAAATAGTACGGAAGCAAATGTAGGATTATTTCAATAAACAAATACAGAATATTTCAAAAAACAAATGCAGAATATTTCAAAAAAGTCTTGACAGCGCCGGATAAACATGCTATTGTATCCAGGAACGCTGCCGAAGACAGTAGGTGCCGTAAGGCATAAGGATCAAAACGCCTACCGAGGACTAAGTATTCTATCAGGATTACACAAGGTCTGACTGTCATGCAGTCGGGCTTTTTTATTGCGCGGCGGTATAAATCTATAAGGAGGTGTACCATTTCATGGCAAAAGTAGAACTGAAACAACCAATCGTAGAAGAAATCGCAAACAGCATCAAAGACGCACAGTCCGTAGTTCTCGTTAACTACAGTGGTCTTACTGTTGAACAGGATACTATTCTTCGTAAGGAATTAAGAGAATCTGGTGTTCAGTACAAAGTTTACAAAAACACTCTGATGAACCGTGCTTTTGCAGGAACAGCATGTGAAAGCCTTTGCCAGCATCTGGAAGGAACCAACGCTCTTGCGATTTCCACAACAGACGCTACAGCACCGGCAAGAATCCTTGCTAAATATGCAAAACAGTATCCGGCATTAGAATTGATCGCCGGTGTCGTTGAAGGCAACTACAACGATCAGGCAGGAATCCAGGCTCTTTCCCAGATTCCATCCAGAGAAGAACTTCTTGGCAAACTGCTTGGAAGCATCCAGTCTCCGATTACCAACCTGGCTCGTGTTCTTAATCAGGTTGCAGAAGCTGGCGGAGCAGAAGCAGCAATCGCTGCAAAAGGCGCTGAGGCTTAATTGACAGGCCCGGGCTCATTTATGAATGTATCCCGCATACAGAACGGGAAGAAAAATAAATTATCATATGGAGGGAAATTAAAATGGCAAAATTAACAACAGAAGAATTTATTGCGGCAATCAAAGAATTATCCGTATTAGAGTTAAATGAATTAGTAAAAGCTTGCGAAGAAGAATTTGGTGTATCTGCAGCAGCAGGTGTTGTA
>JALEHU010000005.1 GCA_022770365.1 Blautia sp.
AAGAACATTGATCTTCATCTTGTTCCATGGTACCGGAATCAGTGTTGTGGAGATCGAAAACTGTCTCTTAATTTCTTCTTTATCAAAGTCACTGACTGTATTGCCATCCTCTACTCTGCCGAGGCGGTTTGTCATTCCTGCTAAATAAGCCATTGCCTCTGCCAAAGTTGTCTTGCCGGCTCCGCCATGACCTAATAGGACTACATTTCTAATTCGGTCAGTTCTAAAAACGTCCATATGTAATACCTCCCTGTTTGTCTAATATGTCCATATTCTACTAAAAATCTGTTCAACTTTCAAGTATTTTATGAAATTTAAACAAGGTTTTTTCTGTTTTTCCACCAAAAACATTGTTATTTTCACCGACAATTGACTTTTTTCTCCTAATCTCTTACAATAAACAGAAGATTTTACTATAATATAGTATCATTGCGATGGCTGTACGGCAGAACACAGCCGTCAATTGCGACAACACTGTTACTGGAAAGGAAGCATTACCCATGAAAACCATAGCTTTTATCGGTCTTGGACTGATCGGCGGTTCCATAGCCAAAGCAATCCGGAAATATCATCCGGACTACCATCTTCTGGCTTACGCCAGACATAAAGAAACACTGGCCGCAGCATTAAGCAACAATACCATTGATGCGGTCTGTGAAGCACAGGATGATCGTTTCAGTTCATGTGACTATATTTTCCTGTGCGCTCCTGTGGAATATAACCTCCAATATCTGGAATATCTGAAAGGTGTCATTTCCGATCACTGCATTATCACCGATGTTGGCAGCGTGAAAAATATCATCCATCAGCGCGTCAAAGAACTTGAAATGGAAAAATGCTTCATTGGCGGACATCCCATGGCCGGGTCGGAGCGCTCCGGTTTTGCTTATTCCAATGACCGGCTGATAGAAAATGCTTATTATATCATCACTCCCGGCGGAGAGGTTGAACTGGAAAGTCTCACGGATTTCACGGAACTGATTTCTTCTATCGGAGCCATTCCCATGGTACTGACCGCCCAGGAACACGACTATATTACCGCAGGCATCAGTCATCTCCCCCATATTATCGCTTCCGCACTTGTTAATCTTGTAAATGCGCTGGACAATGAGCAGGAATATATGAAGACGATTGCCGCAGGCGGTTTCCGGGACATTACAAGAATCGCTTCTTCTTCCCCTGTCATGTGGCAGCAGATCTGCCTGGAAAATCATGAGAATATTTCCATCGTACTTGACGAATATATCCGCATGCTGATTCAGATCCGATGCACGATCGATAACCAGGAGTCTGATAATCTTTATCAGATGTTTGCAAGTTCCAGGGATTACAGAGATTCCATCGATGCCACGTCCAGCGGTCCCATCAGCAAACTTCATGTGCTGTATCTGGACATCGCAGATGAAGCCGGCGGAATTGCCACGATTGCCACAATTCTTGCCTTGGATAATATCAGTATTAAAAATATCGGCATCATCCATAACCGCGAGTTTGAACAGGGTGTACTGAAAATTGAATTTTATGAAGAGGATGCCATGAAACGCGCTGTCTCTCTTTTACAGAAAAGAAATTATATTGTTTACGAACGGTAGGTATCAGTTATGGAAATCAAAAAACAAACCTCACTCCACGGCGAAATAACTGTTCCCGGGGATAAATCCATTTCCCACAGAGCAGTCATGTTCGGCTCTCTGGCAGACGGCACGACAAGGATCACTCACTTCCTCAATGGTGCCGACTGTCTTTCCACCATTTCCTGCTTCCGCAAAATGGGCATTAAAATCACACAGAAAGATTCAGAAATTCTGGTCCACGGCAAAGGTCTCCACGGACTCTGTGCTCCGGACAGTATTCTTGATGTCGGCAACAGCGGCACGACCACACGCCTGATTTCGGGCATTCTGGCAGGACAGAATTTTGTCTCTGAGCTGAACGGAGATGCCTCCATCCAGACCCGTCCCATGAAGCGCATTATGACACCGCTTCTCTCCATGGGTGCTGATATCATCAGCATACAGGATAACGGCTGTGCACCTCTTCGCATTACCGGACGCCCTCTCCATGCCGTACATTATAATTCTCCGGTAGCTTCCGCCCAGGTCAAATCCTGTGTGCTGCTGGCCGGTATGTATGCGGACGGAATCACCAGTGTCACAGAACCGGTACTTTCCAGGAATCATACAGAAATTATGCTGAATTATTTCGGCGCGGATGTAACCTCCCGGGGTACTACTGCTTCTATCCATCCGAATCCTGTGCTGGAAGCAAGAGAAATCAATGTACCCGGGGATATTTCTTCCGCTGCTTATTTTATTGCTGTAGGTCTTCTCACACCAGGAAGTGAAATACTGATCAGAAACGTGGGGATCAACCCTACAAGAGACGGCATCCTTCGGGTATGCAGGAATATGGGAGCCGATATTACACTTATGAATGTTTCTCATGACGGAGAACCTACTGCTGATCTGCTCGTACGTACAAGCAGCCTGCATGGAACCACCGTGGAAGGTGATATCATCCCTGCTCTGATCGATGAGATCCCGATGATCGCGGTAATGGCTGCATTTGCCGAGGGAACCACGATTATCAAAGATGCCCAGGAACTGAAAGTCAAAGAATCAGATCGTATTGAAGTTATGACAGAAAACCTGAAACGCATGGGCGCGGATATTGAGGCAACAGATGACGGTATGATCATCCGCGGAGGCGTTCCCCTTCACGGTGCAGTGATCGATTCTCATCTGGATCACCGCATCGCCATGTCTTTCGCTGTAGCAGGCACTATCTGCGACGGACCGATGATGATTGAAGGTGCAGAATGCGTCAATATCTCCTATCCGGAGTTTTATCAGGATCTGTACAGACTGGGCAAGTAACCTTCCTTTTCCATGCGCACGGATTCAGAGCACTCATCCGAACCGCAAAAAACTCTCTTTGCAGCGTTTATGCTGCTTAGAGAGTTTTTTTACTGACTTACATTATGCCAATGAAATCATTTCTCAGTATTCCGGTTAATCGTTTATATTGTACCAGATAATTTCATTTGCTTCCATCCGGAGTTCGAAGCTGCTTCCATCTCCACGATAAACAACTGTCTCCTGCGGTTCATAAGTATTATTGACCACACAGTATTTACCATTTTTAACATAAGCATGAACCTCAACATTGCAGTTGGTGCTGAACCACTGATGCAGTTCATCCTCACTGTGAGCACTCCACATAATGCTTCTGTAAAGAATACGGCTGTTTTCAAAGCTGTACGGAAGTCCGCTGATATAAACGGTTCGTCCTTCCCCAAAAGAATTCACCGCCATCTGTACTTCTTTATCACGCTGAACAAGTATGTCTGCCCCCGCAAAAGCATAAATATTTTTCTTACCTTCTCCAAAATCGACCTGTCCCTTTACATCTTCCAGAATGAAGTGGTCCGGATGTTCCTCCCAGTTGTATTTATCATAATTCAGAGTAAATCCGGTTTCTTTTTCCACTCCCATCATATCCGCCAGCTGCAGGTAGTGCCCCTGATACTGATGACCTGCCGGTTCTCCTACACCGATGAAACCGCCCCCGCGGTAAACAAACTCACGGACGGCAGAAGAAATTTCGGGATTTTCCCAGACAGCCCCTCCTGTGTGTGCTGTATCCCCGTCACCCACATTAATAATAACATCAATCTCTTTCAGAATCTTTCTGTTTTCAAGAATATCATCAAAAGAAATAAATTTCACATCAAAAGGTGCGCCGCTCAGAGATTCGATAATCCCCGCATAACTGTAATTCTGTTTCTGATACAACGCATGATGCACCATATGGCATCCCCAGCTCCGGATTTTGCCCCAGCTGTTCAGTACTGCCACTCTTTTTACACAATAAGGAGTGGTTCCCTTTGCATTATCATACAGCTCCCTGAATTCGCTGCATACGCTTTCCACATAATCAATAAATTCCGGAAAATCAAGAGCCAGCTTCAGATAACCGCCATAGCCGATACGGTCTACAGGCTTGCGCAGAATAGCACGTCTTGCGGTAACCCAGTTTTCCTTCGCTTCCCGGACAGGATCTCCGCCCTCATGGAAGGTATCCGGAAAGAAATAAGGAAGAAAACGACCCTCCGTGTACTTCACACCCGGGATATCCGAAATCAGACGCAGGGTGCTTCCATTTCCGACACTTCCCACAACAGCATCCAGCCCGATGGATGCGAATTCCGGCATAAATGGTTCCGTACCGATCCAGTGATCTCCAAGAAACATCATTGCTTCTTTACCGCAATCATGAGTAATATCCACCAGCTCTTTTGCTAGTTTTGCAACTTCACGGCGCTGGAAAGCCTGGAAATCCTTAAATTCTCTGCCCGGCACGCGATACTGATTATTATAATATCCCTGATCAATGATATATTCCGGGCGAAACGGATAACCCGCTTCTCTTTCAAACTGTTCCAGAATATACGGGCTCACAGAGGCTGAATAACCATACCAGTCCACATACTTTTCCCTTTTCAGTTCATCAAAAATCAAAGTAAACTGATGGAAAAAGGTCGTAAATCGAATCACGTTGACATATGGATGCTCCTGGCAGAATCTGCGAAGTCTCTTTTCGGAAAACGCTCTTGTCTTTGGCTGGCGCACATCAAAAGTAATCTGATGTTCAAAATCTTTCCAGTCATTTGTCACTGCATTATACATATGAACAGGATCCCAGATCAGATAAGCCAGAAAGCTGACTGTATATTCATGAAAAGGTTTGGCATTATTGATTAAAACGCAGCCTGTCTCTTCCTCGTAATCCCACTGATCCACAGGTACGATTTCGTCAGCAGACCGATCGATCACTTCCCACCAGCGTTTCCGGTCATCCCTTGTATTTACCTGCATCAATTCCGGAGAAATCCCCTTCATTAAGGGAATACGAAGCGTTTCCTCTACTGCCGGATAAAAAGCAGTCATAATATAACACTGCTGCACTTCATCAGGATTGCTCCTTGCCCATTCGTTATCTTTTCGTGTCGTATAATAGGTGGAGTAAATCTTGGCACCCACTTTTGTCAGTTCTTCGGGAAACTCCGTTCCGTCACAGTCACGGATGGCATCCGCTCCCCAGCGTTTTAAAACTTCGATTGTTTCAGGCACAACATCCACATTTGTAGGAATCGTCACACGTCCTGTCGTTGTTTTCATGTCTTTTTCATTCATATCAAGTCACCCTTATTTTTTTCGTTTCGGATTTTCAAATGGCTTATTATAAATTGCAAGTGCTGCAAGCAGACACACAAGACCCAGAAGCATCCAGACAAGTCCGGTTATCATCCCTGTCATTTTCCATCCTCCAATGATCATTGCAAGCCCTGCCGCAAACAAAACCGCAAGCAATACTATCCGCAATTTGACATGTTCTTTCCAAAATTCCATATTATTCACCTATCCTTTCAGACCGCCCATGGTCATACCCTGTGTCAGCTGGTTCTGTACACAGATATAAAGAATCAATGTAGGCAGCATTACCAGTACAAGTCCGGCATACATGATGCCATACTGTGCAGCAGACTGCTGTGCCTGCATAAGATTCAGAAGACCTACCGGAAGTGTCTTCGGTCCTTTTGCAGAGCTCATGAGAGTCATGGATATAATATACTCATTCCAGAAGGAAAGGAAATTAAACAAAATCACCGTAATGATCGAAGGCTTTGCCATAGGAAAAATAATCTTCCACATGGTTGTCTCATATCCTGCACCGTCAATATAGGCTGCTTCCTCATAATCATGCGCCAGCGTCTGGAAATAACCTGACAGCAGATAGATTGTAAAAGGAAGAGCTGTTGCAGCATACACCACAGCAAGTATAAACACATTATTCAGGAGAAATCCGTTGCCAAATACTTTTTTCAGCCATACATCTCCGTCACGAAGCATCAGAAAAATCGGAACTACTATATAATTTACATTGATAAAAAGTCCGGCCATAAAGCAGATGTTTAAAAACTTCTGTCCCTTGAATTTAAACCGTGAAAGGCAGTAAGATGCAGGCAGCGCGATCACCAGAAGCAGAACCAGCGCCAGGCCCGTAACGAGTACAGAATTTACCATATACTCACCCATGCTTGCAGCATTCCATGCATCTACAAAATTCTTCCAGTAAATCCCTTTTGGAAGCGTCCAGGGATTCCCATAAAACTCACTGTTTTCTTTTATGGAAGCCATGAATACCCAGGCAACCGGAACCAGAATGGAAATCGCCAGAATTCCCAGTATTACATAGATAAACATTTTATACAAACGCTCACCGGAGCCGATCTGTTTTTTTGTATCCATCATCCGTCCTCCTTAAAATTCCAGCGGTTCGCGTTCCGTAACTTTGTTCACCAGTGCGGATAGGGCAAAGGAGAATAAGAAAATCACAACGCCAATCGCCATACTGTAACCGTAAAGACCTGCATCCTTCTGGCTGTACATGTAGCTTAAGGTGACTTCTGATGCATGATTTGGTCCGCCTGAAGTCATGGCTTTTACAAACAGGAACGCCATATTAATGGTGGAGATTATAAAAAATGTCAGAGTAGTCCGGATGTTCGTCCACACAAGCGGAATCGTAATCTGAAAGAACTGAGCCATTCTCCCTGCTCCGTCAAGACTGGCACTTTCATACAGGCTTTGCGGAACACTCGCCATGGATGCCATATACATAACCATATAATACCCGATTGCCTGCCAGACCATAGCAATGATCAGACTTACCATAACCAGCTTTTCTCCCTTCCAGAGAATCGGGTCAGACATATCCCTGAACAATCCGATAATACTGTTGAGCATTCCATTTTCCGGTTTGTATATTGCAGAAAAAATACCGGAAATGACAACAACCGAAAGAATATTCGGAATGTAAAAAACAATACGGAAAAAATTTTGTCCTTTAATCTTCTCTCTGGTGAGAATTGCCGCAAATACAAGTGAAAATGCAAATGTAATGACAGTAACTATCACGATCAGAAGAATCGTATTCTGCATGGAACGTATAAAATTCACATCTGTAAGCAGAGTCCGGAAATTTTTAAGGCCAACAAAAGTTTCTGTCGGAGCGTACGCTCCTTTTTCAAACAAAGACATTCTGAATACATTCAGCGTAGGAAATATCATAAAAATAAAAAACAGAATCACTGCCGGCGCAACAGAGATAAACAGAAAGGTGCTGCGTCCCCTGGTTTTTTTCATGTTCGTCCATCCTTTCTAATGCAGATACGGCGGGCAAGACCTGCCCGCCGTATCCTGAAATACCTTAAGTTTTAAAACATTCCTGTTCTGACCGCCTTATTTCAGATTTGCTCTCATCTGATCACTTGCGGAGATGATTCCTGCGATCCAGTCTTCCTCAGTAGTATCACCGGAAACAAGAGAATTCACCGGATCAAAGAATACCTGACGGATCTCCACACCTGGAATTGCCTCAAACGCTGCAAAGTTACCCATAGCAGCCTTTGCTCCATTATCATAGACGGAGTAGAACATTACATTATCGCCTTCCAGTTTATCGGAAATATTAAGTACAGGCTGAACAGCGCCGGAAGCTGCAAAAATCTCACATGCTGTATCGCTGTAAAGGAAAGAAAGGAACAGTTTTGCAGCATCTGTATTTTCTGCACCAGCCGGAATCCATGCCTGCTCAAACCATGTGTAGCTGTAGCTGTCTCCGCCTTCTTCAATGGCAGGAAGTGCAGTCATACCCCATTCAAAACCATCTGCTCTCGGAGCATCTGCCATTTCACCAACGATCCAGGTTCCGTTCGGCATAAAGATTGCCTTGTTGTCCAGTACAAGCTGCTGGTTCTGAGTGAAATCCTGATCATTTGCCTGTGCCGGTGTGATCGGGTTGGTATAGGAAGCCAGTTTAGTTACAATATCAAAACATTTCTGAGCTTCTTCTGTTTCCCAGATACCTTCTTCATAGTGAGTTGCCTTGTCGAAGAATTCTGCTCCGCCTGCGGAATACATTAATGCATAGAAAAATGCATCAAAGTATCCTGTAGTCGGGTATGTAAAGAGATAGATTCCCTCTTCCATGGCCTTGTCGCCCAATTCCCACATTTCATCCCATGTGGCCGGTACTTCCCACCCTTTTTCTTCCAGAAGTCCTTTGTTGTAGAAAAGTCCGCATGGTGAATAAAACATCGGCGCAAGGTAAGTTTTTCCATCACCATAAGGATTTGTCAGAGAAGTTTCCGTAAAACCGCCTGCAATTTTTTCAGATACAGTTACATCTTCACCGGGAACTTTCATAGACAGCATATCTGAGATATCTGTTATAAGGTTGTCTTTGATGAACTGTTCTGTAAGAGCTGCTTCACGTCCGGTAGCAAGATGTACCACATCCGGATATTCTCCGCCCTGCATGGATGGACCGATCACATCCTCAAGATTCTTGTCTGTGATCAGATCTACTTCAATGCCTGTAAGAGCAGTAAACTCTTCACATACCTTCGTCCACATTTCAGAACCGTAGGCAGTTTCAATTGCTGCAACACTAATGGAAGTTCCTGCATAATCTGCATATGCATCTTCTGCAAAAACGGTTGTTCCGCTCATTCCTGCAACCATAGCTGCTGCAAGAACTACACTCATGATTTTCCTCATCTTCATTACTTTTCCCTCCATGATTAAGTTTTAGAATCCCTTTATCGTTGTTATCAGGTTAATTTAAGTATACCTGATTCCTCTTGCAAAACAACCTTATTGTTGCTCCGATTTTTAGTTATATTGCTATATCTTTATTTTTTATATAATACATCTAAATTGCGAGCATCTATTTTGTGCAGACCTTACAAAGTTTTATTTTCCAATAATCTATTCAATTTTTTTGATATTTGTAAAATATTAGAAAATATTTCTACTTTTTATTGTTTTCTATACTCTCTCATTCTATAATATAGTTATCTTGTGTATATTACTTCCATAAAACAACAATAACTATAAATCATAATAATGGGGGTTTTTATGAGTACAAACCGATATGATTTTGCACCCCTGGAAAACTCAGGGATCCGCAATGCAGCGAAATTGCTGTATGTAAGCTCTGCCAAATATGGCGGGGACTGGCACAGCACTCCACACACTCACAGCTGTACAGAACTATTCTATGTCACCGGAGGCCAGGGACAGTTCCGTATTGAGAATCAGATCTATCCTGTGATCACCAATGATCTGGTGATTGTAAATCCTCACGTAGAGCATACTGAACTCAGTCTGAACACTGCCCCTCTGGAATACATTGTCCTTGGAATTGAAGGTCTGGAACTTTCCATAGCAGATGAATCAGACAACCAATTCTGTATTGTCAGCTTCAAAAACAAAAAAGAAACCCTTCTCTTTTATCTGCAGAATCTGCTGAGAGAAGTCACCGCCAAAACTCCGGGACATGAAATCGTCTGCCAGAATCTCATGGAAATTCTTGTCATCCATCTGACACGTCAGACGAATTATTCCGCCACACTTGCTCCTATCAAGAGCAAAGCCAGCCGCCTGAGCGTCTCTGTACACCGCTACATAGATGCTCACTATAAAGAAAATATCAATCTGGACACTCTGGCAGAAATCAACCACGTAAGCAAATATTACATGGTACATGCTTTTACAGAAGAATATGGCATCTCTCCCATCAACTATATGATTTCCTGCAGGATCGAGGAGGCACGGCAATTACTGAAAACAACCGATTATTCCCAGGCTGTAATAAGCAGGATGCTGGGATTTTCTTCACCCAGTTACTTTTCTCAGGTTTTCCGCAGAACAGAGAAAAAAAGTCCTACCGAGTATCGCAAACGATCACAGCAGGATTCCTGAATAAAATAAAACTCTCCCGCATCAGATCATCAGATCCGTTCTGCGGGAGAGTTTTTATTATTCAATGGAGACTTCCAGATATTCACCGGCATCCGCTGCATCTGTCAGAACTTCCGCCATTCGTTCCAGCATTTCGATCATTTTGTCATCTTCCACACCGGAGAGGTTCAGAACAATTCTGGTATCATCACTCAACTCAGTGAGCACATCATACAGAGCAGATAAGCTCCTTTTATAACCATATGGCCAATCCAACTCTTCAGCCAGAAATTCAAATACTTCTTCCGTTGTATCAAAATCACTTCCGTTAATAATAACTTCCTGCATACTTTTTTCCTCCTTCCGAATAATTTGTTAATTGCAGGATATCTTATCAATATAATATGAGAGGAGCCAGATTATATGAAAATTCTATTTTATGGTGCCAAAAATTATGACGAACAGTTTTTCCTGAAACTTCTTCCCGAATATCCCGGGATCACCTTTCAATTTATTGAGGCAAATCTATGCCCGGAAACTGCTTCTCTGTCTTTGGGATATGACGGCATATGTGCATTTGTTAATGCAGATCTCGGGACAAAAGTGATCGAAGTTCTGTCTGTGAACAGCGTAAAACTGATTCTTATGCGCTGTGCCGGATATAACAATGTTGACCTTACTGCCGCACGCAGGCACAACATCAAAGTCCTCAGAGTTCCGGGCTATTCTCCGGAAGCTGTGGCAGAGCACGCCATGGCTCTTGCGCTGACTGCCAATCGTCACACACACAAGGCTTATATCAAATGCAGGGAAAACAACTTCGCCCTGAACGGGCTGATGGGTGTAAACTTCTATCAAAAAACCGCCGGAATTATCGGTACCGGAAAAATAGGTCTGGCGATGGCACGCATCTGCAGAGGATTCGGGATGAATGTCATCGCATACGATCTTTATCCCAATAAGGGACTTGATTTTCTGACCTATGTTTCTCTGGATGAACTGCTCGCTGACAGCGATCTGATCAGTCTTCACTGCCCTCTGACAGAACAGACTCACCACATTATCCGTCAGGAAACCATTGATAAAATGAAAGACGGAGTCATTCTAGTAAACACTTCCAGAGGCGGACTTATCAAAACAGGTGATCTGATCAACGGAATCAGAGATCACAAATTTTTTGCAGTAGGACTTGATGTATACGAAGAAGAAACAGACTTTGTTTATGAAGATATGTCTGAGCGTATTCTTCAAAGCTCCACGATCCAGCGTCTCCTCTCATTCCCCAATGTGACAATGACTTCCCATCAGGGCTTTTTTACAGAAGAGGCACTCACCAACATTGCTGAGACTACCATTCAGAATGCGCAGGCATTCATGAATGGTGAAGAGCTGAAAAACGAAGTTACTTCATAATGCTTCACACACTCACATAATGCTCTGCATTCCAGGCCAGAAACAATGGTTTCCCTGAACGCTACTGATTTTGTTTTTTCAAAGTATTTACACCAATGATCAGGATCACCGGAAAGATAATCGCCGCCAGAAGGCCGGTCTTCAGATTACCATTGAAAATACCGGAGATACAGCCCACCACAGAAGGTCCTCCCGAACACCCGATATCTCCTGCCAGTGCAAGCAGGGCAAACATAGCTGTACCTCCCTGAGGGCAGTATTCTGCAGCCAGACTGAACACTCCTGGCCACATAATACCAACAGAAAGTCCGCAGATACCGCATCCCACAAGAGAAAGCACCGGATCTGGTGATAAAACAGCGATGAGATAACTCAGGACACAAAGAATACTGCTGATCGATATAAACTTTTTCAGAGGAATCCTGTCTCCTTTAATTCCATAAAAGGTTCTGGACGCACCCATAAGTACTGCAAACATACACGGGCCCAGAAGATCCCCCATCGTCTTTGATACCCGAAGACCGCTTTCCGCAAAATAGGATGCCCACTGGCTCATAGCCTGCTCTGATGCCCCAGAACAGATCATCAGCACAAAAAAGCACCAGAATAATTTCATAGAAAACAGTTTCCTGGCGGGAATTGCTTTACCCTCTTCCACTAACACTTTGATTGGAGCACCCGCATATATGAAAATATTGACAATCGGCACCAGAGCCCATAACACTGTCAGAATTCTCCAGTTCCCGATTCCCACCACGCGAAAAAAAACAGTGGAAAGTACCACTACCAGTACATGGCCCCAGCAGTAAAATGCGTGGAGCAGACTCATGGCAGCCGACTTCTCATCCATAGGAAGCGCCTGTACAATAGGGCTGACAAGTACTTCTATTAAGCCTCCTCCAATAGCATAGATCGTGATGGCAGTCAGGAGACCCGCATATGCATTACCCATTACAGACGGCAGGAATCCCATTCCGATCAGGCCTGCCGCCGCAAAGACATGGGCTGCAATAATTGATTTTTTATATCCGATTTTTTCTACATATTTTGCCGCCAGAATATCTACCACCATCTGAGCCGCAAAATTATAGGTTACCAGAAATCCAATCTCTGCCACCGAAATACTGAATTCCTTCTGAAATGTAACAAACAGAAGCGGTGCAAAATTATTGACAATTGCCTGGGTTATGTATCCCAGATAGCTGGCATACAGCGTTCTTTTATATTTTCTTTCCATCTCTTCATCCTTCGTAAAATACAGTTTTTTAATATAATTGTTCGAACGTTTCGTAATTATCTTCCGAATAGAAAATCAGTCCGTCATTGGAAAAGACAATTCTCTTGCTGCCCCGCGCTCCGCCTTCATAGTCAATGTCACATTCCTGATACGTTCTTCCATCTTCTTCCGGAAGCATCTTGTTTTCATTCTTAAATTCATCGCCGCCGATACTCTTGCCAGGAGCTACTTCATCCAGATTATCTTCGCTGCTCACCCAGCCAAGTTTCTCTGCTTCTTCCTCTGTAATATAGTTGGAAGGCAGTTTCCCATATGTGTGAATATAAACAGCCACATCAATCTTGCCGGTATAGGTTCCGTCTTCTTTTATCTTCTCATAAACGGACGTACCATCTGTTCCGGTTTTGTCACCGTCATCTTCTTCTATATCATCAGGTATGAGTTCATCTTCTGGCTGTTCCAGATCGGATTCATCAAGTGGTCTCATCTCATCATCTTCAGAAAATATTTCCCCTTCCGGATCCTCCATCATAGCAAGTTCGTCACCTTCCAGAGGTGTCAGTTCTTCACTCATGATCTCGTCAATTTCTTCCTGAGTCACAGATTCCTCCACATCATCCATTGTGCTGTCGGCATCCTCTTTTTTGCTGTCAGAACTGCTTCCGCAGCCACCATATGCAAGTACAAATATCAGAAGTGCCGGAAACAGCAGCCATTTTAATATTTTCATTCTATTCATTTTTTTCATTCAATCTTCTCCTGTATATGCTTTTCTGAGGGCAGCAATTTCCCTTGTCCAGCCTTCATCATCGTTGGGCGTTTCCAGAATAAACGGAATTCCCGAAAGTGCCGGATGACAGATTACACGTACCAGTGCTTCCATTCCGATCTGTCCCTCTCCGATTTTTGCATGACGGTCTTTATGACTGCCAAGGCCGTTCAGACTGTCGTTGAGATGAACCGCTTTCAGATTGGAAAGCCCGATAATACGGTCAAAAGTGCCCAAAACTCCGTCCAGGTCGTTCACGATATCGTATCCGCCGTCCCAGACATGGCAGGTGTCAAGGCAGACGCCAATCTTTTCTTTCTTCTCCACAAGATCCATGATCCCGCGGAGTTCTTCAAAAGTACCTCCGACTTCGGAACCTTTTCCAGCCATGGTTTCCAGAAGAACCGTGGTAGTCTGTCCATCTGTAAGAACATCATTCAGTATTTCCGCAATTCTGCAGATTCCCGCTTCTGTTCCCTGTCCCACATGACTGCCGGGATGAAAATTGTAATAATTTCCGGGTGTCATCTCCAAACGCTGAAGATCGTCTGCCATTGTCTCCCGCGCAAAATCACGAAGATTCTCTTTGGCAGCACATGCATTCAGGGTATACGGTGCATGTGCAACAATTTTGCCAAAATGATTTTCTTCTGAAAGCGCACGGTAAATCTCCACATCTTTCGGGTCAATGGCTTTGGCCTTGCCGCCGCGGGGATTGCGGGTGAAAAAAGCAAAGGTATTTCCGCCATTCTGAATCATCTGACGTGCCATAGCCGCATAGCCTTTGGAAGATGTGGTGTGATTGCCTATATATAACATAAATCTTTCCTCTTCTCTAAAGTAAAATGAATCTACTCCTTATTATCACAGGCTAATATGCTGTGTAAAAATAAGGTGTATGTGAATAAAACCGTTTTTATTATAGCAAAAAACAACGGTGATGAAAAGAGCTTGCAATTAACAAAAAAATTACAAAAAGCTGCCATAACTCCTCCGATTCCCATCTCCTCCAAAGAGAAAGTTATTGACGAATATACAAATACTTCCTATACTGAATTTAAGAAAAATAACCAATAACTACCCGAAGGAGAAATGTATGGAAAATACCCCTGATAAAAGAAAATATCCGGTAAATTCAGCCCGCAGTAAAGGGAAATCCAATGCTTCCCGCAGCAGACAAAACGCCAGACGAAAAAAGATTTACCGCAAATCTGTATATTACCGAAAAAGACAGCTGAAAATCCGAATGCTAACGGGAGCTGCCGCTGTTCTGTTTTTGTTTCTTTTCGTTCTTACTATCAGAAGCTGTACCGGATGTAGTGACAGAAAAGCCGTATCCGCCTCCGCTGATAACCGGGCTTCTGCATCTTCCAATGAGAAAGATGCCGGAACATCATTGAAAAATCAGGATACGGAAACCAATGATTCTGGAGAAGTTTTAAATACAGACAACGATTCCGATCAAGTTTCAGATGAAAACTCTGATCCAGTAAAAGCTTCCGGCGAAGAAACGGATGCCTCTCTTCAGTCCGAACCGGTATCTCTTACTGTCAGTGTCGTAGGTGACTGCACTCTAGGCACCGATGAATATTTTGACTATGATACCAGTCTCAACGCCTATTACTACAGCTACGGCAAAGAGTATTTCATGCAGAATGTGAAGAGTATCTTCAACGCGGATGATCTGACCATAGCCAATTTTGAAGGAACTCTCACGGATTCGGAAAACCGGGAAGACAAGCAGTTTGCTTTCAAAGCACCTGCAGAGTTTGCCGGAATCCTTTCAAGCGGTTCCATCGAAGCAGTAACTACTGCAAATAATCACAGCCATGATTACGGAGAACAGAGCTTCACTGACACAATGACGGCACTGGAAGCCGAAAACATCGTACACTTTGGTTATGATGAAACTGCAGTCATGGATATTAAAGGTATCAAAGTCGGCCTTGTTGGAATCTATGAGCTGAATGATCACCTTGGGCGCACAGAACAGCTGAAAGCCAATATCGCCAAAGTAAAAGCGGACGGTGCACAGCTTGTCATCGTGATCTTCCACTGGGGAAATGAAAAAGAGGAAGTACCGGACACAAACCAGATGACGCTTGGACGCATGGCAATTGATGAAGGCGCAGACCTGGTATGCGGACATCATCCGCATGTACTCCAGGGAATCGAAACATACAAAGGGAAGAAGATCGTTTACAGTCTCGGAAACTTCTGCTTCGGCGGCAATTCCTATCCCAGCGATATGGACAGTATGATTTTCCAGCAGACATTTACCATTGATCAAAACGGTGTAAAAGCAGATGATGTTACTAATATTATTCCTGTTTCCATCTCATCTGATTATGGCTGCAATAATTACCAGCCCACACCTGCCCAGGGTGATGAAGCCACCAGGATCCTGAATAAGATCGAAGAGCGGAGTTCCTGGATTCCGGCTCCATAAGTATTATATCAGTTCGTTTGAACCACACCGGGCAAACAGAACAATTCCTCTGGTTTGTATAAAAACAATTCTTATAAAACAAAAAGACAGGTGATCATACAGAGGTTATTTCAAAATAATAATTCTGAATGATCAGCCTGTCTTTTTATTCATTTTTACAACTATACAAAAGTAAGAAAACGGTGCTAAACGATAAGCATGGCATCCCCAAATGAGAAAAACCGATACCGTTTTTTAACAGCTTCCTCATATGCCCTCATGATATTTTCTTTTCCTGCCAGCGCTGATACCAGCATGAGAAGCGTAGATTCCGGCAGATGGAAATTTGTGATCAGTCCGTCGATCATTTTAAAATGATAGCCCGGATAGATAAAAATCTCTGTCCATCCGCTTCCTGCCCTGAGGATTCCATCCTCTCCTGTGGCAGATTCCAGGGTTCTGCAGCTGGTAGTTCCCACAGAAATCACCCGTCCTCCATTCTTCTTTGTATCATTAATCATCTTCGCCTGATTTTCTTCCACCATATAGAATTCCGAATGCATATGATGGCTTTCCACATCATCAACCTTTACCGGCCGGAAGGTTCCAAGGCCTACATGTAGAGTTACATGAGCGATATTTACGCCCTTCGCTTCTACCTGGGCCAGCAGTTCCTTTGTGAAATGAAGTCCTGCAGTGGGTGCCGCAGCCGATCCTTCATTTTTGGCATAAACAGTCTGATAGCGACTCTTATCCTTCAGCTTATGAGTAATATACGGAGGAAGCGGCATTTCCCCCAATCGATCCAGAATTTCCTCAAAAATTCCTTCATAATGGAATTGAATCAATCTGTTTCCTTCTTCCACTACATCTATTATTTCACCTTTTAAGATACCATCACCAAAAGTGATCTTCGCACCCGGACGTGCTTTTTTGCCCGGTTTTACCAGACATTCCCAGATGTCATTCTCTTTTCTCTTCAGCAGAAGGATCTCTATGACAGCTCCTGTATCCTCTTTATGCCCGTAAAGGCGGGCGGGAATGACCTTTGTGTCATTGATCACAAGGCAGTCTCCCGGATTGAGATATTCCAGGATATCTTTAAAATGACGATGTTCCAGACTGCCGTCTTTCAGAGAAAGATGCATCAGTCTGGAAGCGCTTCTGTCCTCCAGAGGATCCTGTGCGATCAGCTCCTGAGGAAGATCATAATAAAAATCTGTCGTTTTCATAATAAAACTCCTCCACGACGGAGCTGATTCCAGCTCCCTGTCCGTATTCTACGATTCACTGTCTTTCCGGTCAGCTTCCGATTTCCACTGTTTCTTCCACTGACGCACCTCATTCCATTCTTTGTTGGTCAGATCCGCATTTTTCAGAAGATCCGGCCTCCATCTGGCAGTGCGGAGAATGGATTGCTCTCTTCTCCATTTTTCTATATTTGCATGATGACCGGAAAGAAGCACATCGGGCACTTTTTTGCCGTGCCATTCCTCCGGTCTGCTGTACTGCGGATATTCCAGCAGATTTCCCGCAAAGGATTCGGTTTCTCCTGATTCCTGATTGTTCAGAACTCCCGGAACCATACGGGAAATGGAATCCATCATCACCATTGCCGGAAGCTCTCCTCCAGTCAGCACATAATCACCGATGGAGACATAATCTGTTACAATCTCCTCCAGAACCCTCTCATCGATTCCTTCGTAATGACCGCAGAGAAATACAAGATCCTCTTCCTGCGCCATCTCCCGTGCCATTGACTGGTTAAACACCTTTCCCTGGGGAGTAAGAAAAACAACGCGCGGCTTTTTTCCGATTCTCTGCGCGATTGATTCGTACGCCAGATAGACCGGTTCGGCCTGCATGAGCATTCCGGCTCCTCCCCCATATGGATAATCATCCACTTTCTGGTGCTTATTAAACGCGTAATCCCTGATATTCACAGCTTCTATAGAAAGCAGTCCCCTGGCTATGGCGCGTCCCGTGATACTGGTGTTCATTCCCTGGAGAATCATTTCCGGAAATAAAGTCAATACATGAAAATTCATTTATAAAAGCCCCTTCATCAAATGGATGGTCATACGATTTTCTTCCAGGTTTACATCAAGAATGCACTCATGAATCGCCGGCAGAAGCACTTCGCTTCCATCTGTACGTGTTACAATATAAACATCATTTGCACCAGTCTCCATCACATCTTTCAGAGTTCCGAATCTGCTTCCGTCTTCCAGATAAACCTCCATTCCCAGAAGGTCTGCAATATAATATTCATCCTCATCCAGTTCCTGTCCTTCCTCTCTGGGAATCCACAGGTCACGTCCTCTGTACATTTCAATATCATTGATATTGTCAATTTCTTCAAATTTCAGAATGGCAAGATTCTTAAAGAATTTTACATTCTGAATAGTAAGCTTTCGAAGTTCCCGTCCTGTATCCAGAAGCACATATTCCAGATCAAGAAAACGCTCCGCATCATCTGTCGTGGGATATACTTTGACTTCACCGCGCACGCCATGAGTGGTGGTGATGACTCCAACCTTCAATAAATCTTCCATCTGTTCTTCTCCCTGCTTCCAAAGAAACAGGAGCTATGGCAACCACAGCTCCTGTTTCATCATTTCATTGCAGAATATCTACAATCACTTTTTTGCTGCTCTTTGAAGAAGCTGCCTTCACTACGGTACGGATTGCCTTGGCGATTCTGCCCTGGCGTCCGATCACTTTTCCCATATCAGAAGGACCAACCTTCAGTTCAATGACTACGGCATCTTCTTTTTCTGTTTCCGTAACAACTACCTCGTCCGGATTTTCTACAAGAGATTTTGCAATTACTTCCACTAAATCCTTCATTACATACCTCCCTGTTTTCGTCCAGTGCGGACATCACAGAAATACCCTGAGGGATTTCTTATTTTTCGATTCCGGCTTCTTTGAAGATTCTTGCTACAACTTCTGTAGGCTGAGCGCCTGCTGCAAGCCATTTTTTAGCTGCTTCTTCATCTACTTTGTATGCGCTTGGCTCAAGGTTAGGATCATAGGTTCCGATTTCATCGATGCATTTTCCGTCACGCTTGCTGCGGGAATCTGCAACAATGATTCTATAAAAAGGTGCCTTTTTCTGTCCCATTCTTCTTAATCTGATTTTTACTGCCATTTTAGTTTTCCTCCATTTATCATGTTTTCTTTTCGTTTGGTATTATATTTATTTAAAAAGGAAGCTTGAAGCCGCCTCTTCTACCCATTTTGCCTCCGGACATCATTCCGGGCATCTGCTTCATCATTTTCTTGCTCTGTTCAAACTGCTTTACAAGACGATTCACTTCCGCAACTTCCACTCCTGCACCTCTGGCTATGCGGTTCTTGCGGGATATGTTCAGGATTGACGGATTGCTGCGCTCCTGAGGTGTCATGGAAAGAATGATGGATTTGGTCCGGTCAAGTGCCTTCTCGTCGATCATTCCTTCAATGTCTTTCATCTTGCCGCTCATACCGGGGAGCATGTTCAGGATGCTTCCGATTCCTCCCATTTTATTCATCTGTTCCATACTGGTCAGATAATCATTGAAATCGAAATCCATCTTCTTGAGCTTCTTCTGCATCTCCTGGGCCTGCTGCTGATCAACAGACGCTTCCACCTTCTCAATAAGGCTCATGACATCGCCCATGCCAAGGATTCTGGAAGCCATACGTTCCGGATAAAACTGTTCCAGGTCGGAAAGCTTTTCTCCCATACCTACATACAGAATCGGTTTGCCGGTGACCGCTTTAATCGAAAGAGCTGCACCGCCACGTGTATCACCGTCCATCTTGGTAAGAATAACGCCGTCGATTCCCACCTTTTCCGTAAAGGTCTTGGCTACATTTACCGCATCCTGTCCGGTCATGGCGTCTACAACCAGGATTGTGGCATCTACGTGTACATTTGCCTTGATGTCGGCAAGCTCCTGCATCATATTCTCATCAATATGCAGACGACCTGCGGTATCGATCATGACGACATTCTGCTGATGCACCTTGGCATGTTCCAGAGCAGCCTTGGCAATATCCACAGGTTTCTGTCTGTCTCCCATGGAAAAGACTTCCACGCCCTGCTTCTCGCCGTTTACCTGAAGCTGCGTGATCGCTGCGGGACGGTATACGTCACAGGCTACCAGAAGCGGACGTTTGCCCTTGGATTTCAGCTTGCCTGCAAGCTTGGCAACGGTAGTTGTCTTACCTGCACCCTGAAGACCTGCCATCATAAGAACCGTGATCTCATTGCCGGCTTTCAGCGGAAGTTCTGTAGTCTCACTTCCCATGAGATTTACAAGCTCGTCGTTAACAATCTTGATTACCATCTGGCCGGGATTCAGTCCGTTCATCACGTCCTGTCCTACAGCCCGTTCCTGAACCGATTTGGTAAACTGCTTCACTACCTTGAAGTTGACATCGGCTTCCAGAAGAGCCATCTTGACTTCTTTCAGAGCGATTTTCACATCTTCCTCTGTCAGACGTCCCTTGCTTCTCAGCTTTTTGAATACATTTTGAAGTTTCTCAGTTAAGCTTTCAAATGCCATGTATTATAACTCCTCTAATATTTCATTGGAAATCGCTGCGATCTCTCCATCCTGGTACTTACCTGCCAGTTCATGTATCTTCTGTACCTGGCGTCGGATATTCAGGAATTTTTCTACCAGATGAAGTTTCTCCTCGTATCCCTCCAGGATGTGATTGCAGCGCCTGATCATATCGTGCACACCCTGACGGCTGATTTCCAGTTCCTCTGCCACTTCGCTCAGGGAATAATCCTCCAGCACCACGCTCTCATATACCTGGCGCTGCCGCTCAGTGAGCAATTCTCCATAAAAATCATATAATAATGCCTGTTCAACAAATCTCTCCATCTGATATCACCTTGGGTATCATAACTTATTTTGTATTGGGTGTCAAGTATTTTTTCTTGACAGCAATAATTTTTTTCTGTTGTCTGTTTTACTGTTTTTTATGCGCAGCTGTATAATCACTTATCTGATCAGATGCTCCTGAAGATTGTCATCATCATAATCAAACTCACAGCGTTCGTAAGCATTGATAATATGTGTGTCCATAAATTTGTCATATCGTTTCTGTTTTCTGTTATAGGACATATGGACATGCCCGTGTATAAAAAACCTGGGTTTATACTTTTCCATTAATTCCAGAAAGACTTTGAATCCCTGATGAGGCAGATCCATCCCGTCGTTAAGCTGATATGCCGGTGCATGGGTTACCAGAATATCAAATCCCCGGTGTCTTAGTATCTGAAACCAGAGTTTACGGATTCTTTTGCGCATATCCCGCTCTGTGTACTGATTCGCACCCCCGGAATAAAGCATGGAGCCGCCAAGTCCCAGGATACGGATTCCCTCATGGACATAAATCTTATCTTCAATTTCGATGCATCCCTCCGGAGGAATGCGTTCATATTTTGCATCATGATTTCCTCTCACATAAAGCACCGGAGCAGTGCAGAATGTGGCAAGAAACGAAAGGTAATGCGGATCCAGATCGCCGCAGGAAATAATAAGGTCGATTCCCTCCAGCTTGCTTTTTTCATAAAAATCCCAGAGATATTTTGACTCCTCATCCGCCAGTGCAAGTATCTTCATGTATCTGTAAATCCTTCCTCCAGTGCTCCTGATCCATTACACGATCGGTTTGTTTTCTTCTACGCCCTGCTGTGCAGTGACAGGTTTCGCTTCTTCCTGAAGCTCTTCCATTTTGGGGATCTCTCCGATCACATTTTCTGCCAGCCAGTCCATAGTTACGATTTCTTCAGGAGTCATCCTGCGGTTCGGGTCATCCTGAATAAGTCCCTTCTGGGAATACAGAATACCGGAAAACGGGTTAAACTCACCGGAAAGGATCGTACTCTTCAGAAGATCCACAAGGCGCTTCGTGCCGATCGGAAGGTTCTGTGAACAGATGACATCAATGACACCTGCCGACATGCCCCACCAGTAATTGATTGCTTTTTTTGCAGCAGTATTATCATCGTATTTCCATGTTCCGTCCATGATCGTACGGATCAGACGCTCATAGAATTTTCCCCAGTGCCAGACAGGCATGGCAAGATTTCTCACCTTCATTTCCGTATCTTCCCCGCTGCTGTACTGTTCATTGCTTTCTTTATGTTCCCCGCTGCTGTGCTGCTTATTAAAATCATATTCCACACTGTAAAGGCCGAAAAATCTGGATGCTTCCTCCGGAATCACCATATCCTTGCCGGAAATAATGGAAACCTGATTTTTCTTGAAGTTCTCCATGGCATTTACGCCCTTTTTGGAAGTCCATTCAAGGTAAACCTCTGCTCTCGGGTTGATCATTTTTGCACCCAGGGCAAAAGCGTTGATGTTGGCGATGGAACCAAGGATCGGATAATCCGCCAGATACCCCAAACGGTCATTCTCTGTCATGGCTCCTGCAATAGCTCCCATCAGGAATTTGGCTTCATGCATACGTGCATAATAATTACGGATATATCTGTGAGAAGTATTCAGAGAACAGTTGAGGATCTTCACATTGGGATGCGCAATGGCTGCTTTAACACTGGCCTGAACCTGTGTCGGTGTTGTGGTAAATACGATATTGCATCCGGAAGCAATGGCCTTCTCAATCGTTTCTTCCACATTATCCTGCGTAACGTTCTCATAATAAAGAGTGCTGACTTCTTCCGGGAACGTTTCCTCCAGATGAAGTCTTCCCAGCTCATGGGCATAAGTCCAGGCAGAAGAAGTGGGGGTTTTCTCATAAACAAAGGCAATTTTCAGCTTGGGTGAGCTGATCGGAAGAAGTCTGTTCAGAAGAGAGGCTTTCTCTTCTGTAGGATCCATCTTCAGGTCGATCTCATCTTCTTCCTGTCTCAGGCTGAATTCTTCCCAGCTCTTGATTACCAGTTCTCTCAGCTCGTTGGTTGTTTTTTCCGACAGAGACTCATAACCGTAAATTCCAATGAAAGCCAGGAATGCGTCTCCTGTTGTAATGTTCAGTTTCTTCCCGCCTTTTGCCTCAAATTCTGCGGCAAAACGATTATAAACGGAACTGAAATTCAGCTTGTCATCATCTGTCCATATTTCATCAGGGGCTTTTCCTATCGCTGCCTGAAGTCTGGCAAAGCTTCCAAGCTTTGTAAACCAGATATAGTTAATGCCCGACAGATTATAAAAGTCTACGAATTCATAATAAATTCTGTTTTCTTTTTCTGCTGTTCTCGGAGGGAGAATCCTGGTGACGATTCCGGGAATGGCAACAGCATCAAAGTATTTCAGTACACTGACACGTTTATTCCCCTCCTCCACATAAAATTTGTTCATATATTCATAAGCTTTGATCGGATCACGTATTCCCTCGTTCTGGTGGCTGGTACAGAGGCTTTTCCATTTAGCTGCAAATTCCGTATTATCACGCAGAATCGGCATGAAATTAGCTGCAAACGCACTGCTTCTTCCGCCGGTTCTTGTTCCCACAATCTGATCTGCCGGAATCTGTACAAGCCCGAGCGGAACTTCAGAATAACTGCCTTTGGGCGGAAGTATTTCATCCAGCACTTCCAGTGTAGGTACTTCCCCTCTCATCATGCGTGACTGATACTCTTTTTTTCCTGATTTATATGCTTTATTGTAATCCTCAATTGAATTTGTAACCATAGACGTATTTGATGCCATAAGTTTTCCTCCATTTCAAAAATTACATGATTTGCTGACATAATTGACCATTTACAATATAACCCAGACATCTGTCAAAATCAAGTGTTTTATATTTACTGTACATTGCCTGTTATATTAAACCTTTTATAAAACCGCTTGATAAAATAACAGATTTCGTGTATGATTTTCTATAGAAATTTGATCTATCAGGGAGGATTCTTTTATGGAAAAAGCAAAAGTTTACTATACCAATATGCGTACGGGTTTTAATGATGGACTTCTGGATAAACTGAAACGGCTTATCATAAAAGCCGGAATCGGAAATATTGATTTCGACGGAAAATATACCGCTGTCAAAATTCATTTCGGTGAACCGGGCAATCTGGCTTTTCTTCGTCCCAATTATGCAAAAGTCGTTGCAGATACAGTGAAAGAACTGGGCGGCAGACCATTCCTTACAGACTGTAATACTCTCTATGTAGGCGGCCGCAAAAATGCTCTCGATCATATGGACACCGCATACACCAACGGATTTTCCCCATTCTCCACAGGCTGCCATGTTCTGATCGCAGACGGACTTAAAGGAACTGACGAAGAATATGTCCCGGTAGAAGGCGGTGAGTATGTAAAAGAAGCAAAGATCGGACGTGCCGTCATGGATGCTGACGTATTCATCTCCCTTTCTCATTTTAAAGGACATGAAGCAACCGGTTTCGGCGGAGCGCTGAAAAATATCGGAATGGGATGCGGTTCCCGTGCAGGCAAAATGGAAATGCACAGCGCAGGCAAACCTCATGTAGATCAGGATCTCTGCATCGGCTGTCACCGCTGTGAGAAAATCTGTGCACACAATGCTCCGTATTTCACAGATAAAAAAGCTGCCATTGACCACGAAAAATGCGTAGGCTGCGGCAGATGTATCGGTATCTGTCCAAAAGATGCGGTACTTCCTGCATCTGATGAATCCAATGATGTGCTGAACTGCAAGATTGCCGAGTATTCCAAGGCAGTCATCGACGGACGTCCGAACTTCCATATCTGTCTTGTGATTGATGTTTCACCATACTGTGACTGTCATGCGGAAAATGATGCGGCAATCGTTCCGGATGTGGGATTCTTTGCTTCCTTTGATCCGGTCGCACTTGATGTTGCCTGTGCAGATGCAGTCAATGCGCAGCCCATCATCGCCAATACTCTTCTTGCTGAGGCAGACCATGAGGGACATGATCATTTCGGTGCTGTTTCTCCATCCACCAACTGGAGATCCTGTATTGAACACGCAAAGAAAATTGGTCTTGGTACCGATGAATATGAACTGATCGAAGTTAAATAAACAAATCAAAAAACCAGTCTGAACGATAGTTTCAAACTTATCCTTCGGACTGGTTTTTCATACAATAATTCTTATATTACAGACTTGCGCGGATTACTCTCGGTCTGCACCCTGCATCTTCCAGAGCTTTGACAATTTCATTTTTATGCTCGGTGCCATAAGCTTCCATTGTGATTTTCAGTTCCACTGCCGCATTACGGTTGGTGCTGACAAACTGGTTATGATCAAGTTTGATAACATTGCCCTGCTTTTCTGCAATAATTGTCGCCACACGCACAAGCTCTCCGGCTTTATCCGGAATCAGTACAGAAACTGTAAAGATTCTGTCACGCTGAATCAGACCATGCTGTACAACCGAAGACATTGTGATTACATCCATATTACCGCCGCTTAAGATAGATACCACCTTTTTGTTCTGGAAATCAAGATGACGGAGAGCTGCAACCGTCAGAAGCCCGGAATTCTCTACGATCATCTTGTGATTCTCGACCATATCAAGGAAAGCTACGATCAGTTCATCGTCCTCCACTGTGATAACATCATCCAGATTTTCCTGAAGATACGGGAAAATCTTTTCGCCCGGAGTCTGTACTGCAGTACCATCCGCTATGGTATTGATATTGGGAAGCGTTACAACCTCGCCCTTATTCAGCGATGCGCGCAGGCAGGCAGCTCCAGCCGGTTCCACGCCAATCACCTTGATATGAGGGTTCAGAAGTTTTGCCAGAGTTGATACACCTGTTGCAAGACCGCCTCCGCCTACCGGGACCAGTATGTAATCCACAAGAGGAAGTTCCTGAATGATCTCCATGGAAATGGTTCCCTGACCGGTTGCTACTGCCAGATCATCAAAGGGATGAATAAAAGTATATCCTTCCTTTTCAGCAAGTTCCATTGCATATGCACACGCTTCATCGTACACATCACCCTTCAGGATCACCTCTGCACCATAATTTTTGGTTCTTTCCACTTTAATCAGAGGTGTCGTTGTGGGCATGACAATAACAGCTTTCACACCGTATTTATGAGCTGCATATGCGACACCCTGGGCATGATTGCCGGCTGATGCCGCGATCAGTCCTCTTTCCCTTTCTTCCTCCGAAAGCGTGCTGATCTTATAATATGCCCCGCGGACCTTATAGGCACCGGTACGCTGCATATTTTCCGGTTTGAAAAAGACTTTATTTCCGGTAAGCTCGCTGAAATAGCTGCTCTTGATAAGCTTTGTCTCCTGTGTGACTTTTTTTACAATCTCTGATGCTTCTTCAAAACTCTCTAATGTAAGCATTCTAACACCGTTCCTCCTCTGTACTAATCTTCCGCAGTGCGGTTGAATAATGCATCTACAAATGCATCCGCATCGAATTTCTGGAGATCATCGATGCTTTCGCCAACACCAATATATTTCACCGGAATATCCAGTTCGGACTGAATGGCCACGGCAATACCGCCTTTGGCTGTACCATCCAGCTTGGTCAGGATAATTCCTGTAACATTTGCCACTTCTGCGAACTGTTTTGCCTGAACAAGAGCATTCTGCCCGGTTGTTCCGTCCAGAACTACAAGCGTTTCCAGATAAGCTTCCGGATATTCCCGTTCAAGAATTCTGTAAATCTTCCGCAGTTCTTCCATCAGATTCTTCTTATTATGAAGACGTCCTGCCGTATCACAGATCAGCACATCCGCATTTCTTGCCTTGGCTGCTGCAACTGCATCGAATACCACCGATGCAGGATCTGCTCCGGACTGTCCGCCGATGATATCCACACCCGCTCTATTGGCCCACTGGGTAAGCTGCTCTCCGGCAGCCGCACGAAATGTATCTGCAGCTGCAAGAACCACCTTTTTACCCTGATCTTTCAGCTTTCCGGCCAGCTTACCAACGGAAGTAGTCTTACCCACACCATTGACACCAATTACCAGAATGACAGATTTACGGTTCTCGAATTCATACTCTGTACTGTCCACTCTCATCTGTTCTTTGATGCTGTTGATCAGAAGATCCTTGCATTCCTTAGGATCACGGATATGATTCTGCGCTACCTGTTCCTTAAGATGCTCCAGAATGGAAGAGGTTGCATTGATTCCAATGTCTCCCATGATCAGGATTTCTTCCAGTTCCTCATAAAAATCTTCATCAATACTGGAATAGCCGCTGAAAATCGAATCAAATCCGGCTACAATATTGTCTCTTGTCTTGGTAAGTCCGCTTACCAGACGTTTAAAAAATCCTTTTTTTTCTTCTGCCATATGCTTCCTCCTCGTATCAGTGTCCGTTACTTGCTCAGCTGATTCTCCACGAGATCAACAGAGACAAGCGTTGAAACACCTTTTTCCTGCATTGTGATACCATAAAGCCTGTCAGCAGCGTTCATGGTACCGCGTCTATGTGTTATTATAATAAACTGTGTGTTTTTCGTCAACTTCTGAAGATATGCGGCAAAACGTCCTACATTGGAATCATCAAGCGCAGCTTCTATCTCATCAAGAAGACAGAACGGAGAAGGCTTCAGATTCTGGATTGCAAAAAGAAGTGCAATGGCTGTCAGCGCCTTCTCCCCGCCGGAAAGCTGCATCATATTCTGAAGTTTTTTGCCCGGCGGCTGGGAAATGATCCTGATTCCAGCCTCAAGGATATCCTCATCTTCCGCAAGTTCCAGAGTACCCTTTCCGCCTCCGAAAAGCTCTTTGAAGGCTTTGTCAAATTCTCTCTGGATATCCCGGAATTTTTCCGTAAACTGACGTCTCATGCCCTCGTCCAGTTCCTGAATAATACCTTCCAGCGTTTCTTCTGCTTTTACCAGATCATTGTACTGTCCGGAAAGGAACGTATGACGCTCCAGGAGATTTTTGTAATCCTCAATAGCATTTACGTTTACAGTACCCAGTTTCCGTATCTCATCTTTGATCACCGCAATCTGCTTCTTCATGGCATCACGGTCATTCAGTTCTTCCTTACGGTACTTAAGTGCGTTATTCGGAGTAATCTCATACTCCTGCCACAGATAATTAATCTGGGCTTCCATATGTTCTTCCAGTTTTTCAATCTGACTCTTCAGACGGAAACATTCTCTGTCAAGAAGGCTGATATGTCCGGACAGCTCATCTCTCTTTTCGAAAAAGGCTTTGTGGCTCGCATTTTTCTGATCTTTTTCTTTTTGCCACTGTTCCATCTGCGTGCTGTCCTGTTTCTGTTTTTCTCTGCATCCGGCAATGGCAGATTTCAGTTCTGCAATAGCCTTTTCTTTTTTCTCCATTTCCTCGCTGCCTTCCAGCAGGAGTTTCTGAATTCCTTCCTGTTCTTCATGAAGATTCCGGATTTCCGATATCAATCGGTCAAGATTCTCCTGAGCAAAGCTGGATTTCTGTTCCATTGCAGAAGCTTCCAGACGGATCGTCTCCAGTTCTTTGCTCTTGGAAGTTTCTTCATTATGTAACTCATCCAGTTCTTTCTGTTTGCTCTCAATGAATTCTTTCAGTTCTGCCTCATCCTTCTGGGATTCTGCCAGTTCTTCCGCAATGTGACTGTTATCTGCTTTAATTTCGTCAGACTGACGTTTCAGTTCCATACGCTCCCGTTCAATCTGAGTATAACTGTTTTTGATTTCTTTTTCTTTTTCATCAAACTGTTCCAGATTCATCCTGGCTGTATTCTGCGCCACATACTGACTGCGGAGTTTCTCCTGAAATTCGGCAATGGTATCTCTGATCACATTACGTCTGCTTCGATTATCGTCAATGGATTTCTGCATTTCATCCATATCTTTTTTCAGGGCTTTGACGCTGTTCTCCAGCTCCTCTATTTCACGGCGCCTTCCAAGAAGATTGCTGTTATTTTTAAATGCACCTCCGGTCATGGATCCACCGGGACTGAATGATTCTCCTTCTACAGTTACCATTCGCAGACTGTGGCGGTATTTTTTTGCAATGGCAATGGCATTGTCAATATGATCCACCACCAAGACACGGCCAAGAAGATATTTCACCAGTCCAGCATATTCCTGTGACGTACTTACCAGGTCACTTGCAACACCAATGACACCTTTTTCTTTCAGCGCATCCTTCTGCTGAAAATCCCCTCTGAAGCCCACACTGCTCAGAGGAAGAAACGTAGCACGCCCAAAACGGTTTCTCTTGAGGAATTCGATCATCTTCTTGGCGGTCTGCTCATTGTCTGTTACAATGTTCTGAATACTTCCTCCAAGTGCCGTCTCAATGGCTATTTCATAATCCTTATTCACCTGGATAAGATCTGCCACAACACCTTTGATGCCGGGAATCCGATCCTTCTGTTCCATAACACGGCGGATACTGTTGCCGTAACCCTCATACCGCTCTGTGATATTTTTCAGGGATTCCAGCCTGGATTCTTCCCGGTGGTAAGCAGTCTGGCCGATTTCCATCTGGGCATTCTGCTTCTTTAATTCTGCCTGAAGTTTCTGTACTTCACCATCCAGACGGACACACTCATCATTCATGGACTGAATAATGGAACTGATTCCATTGTATTCTGCCCGGGCTTTTTCCCGTGCAGTAATCAATTCGTCTTCATCTGTTTTCAGATGAAGGATTCTCTGATTGATTTCTGCCTTACGAATGTCCATCTGCTCCATCATGGTATCAAAACGCTGCGCTTTTCCTTTGATCGTGGAACGGCTGTTGAGGATTTCGATGATCTCATTTTTCCCTTCCTCCACGGATTGGCTGCATTCCCGGGCGTTTTCCTGGATCGTATCCAGATGTTCTTCCTCTGCTTTGAGTTTTTGACGGATTTCTTTTAATGAACCACGCAGTTCTGATTTTTGCTGTTCCAGCTCTTCCCTGGAAGTTTCTCTTTTTTTCAGATCTTCCTCAATGGCATCCAGTCTGCTGCGGTAATGCTGGTCTGTCTGATGCCCGGAGGATATCTGTTCCTGAAGGACGCCTATCTGTCCTTCGTATTGCTGGGATTTCAGTATATTCTGCTGGGATTCTTCCCGCAGCGTATCCATTCTGGAATTCAGTTCTTCCAGAGCTTCCTCCAGCTTCTCATATTCCTCTTTTGTCTTTTCAAAAGAAGCCTGAGTCTCCTCCAGCTCCTCCTGGGCTGCACGGCTCTTCCCGTCCAGTTCCTGAAGCACCTTGCCTGTGTATTCATGGTCGTTAAGAAACAGATTCACATCCAGTTCTCTTAAAACATCTCTCTTGGCAAGAAAAATCTTCGCTGTCTCAGATTGTTTCTCCAAAGGTCCCAGCTGTTTGGTAAGCTCACTTAAAATATCTGTCACACGTACAAGATTCTGACGTTCTTCTTCAAGTTTCTTGATCGTTGTATTTTTACGGCGTTTGAATTTTACGATTCCGGCAGCTTCATCAAACAATTCCCTGCGTTCTTCCGGCTTACCGCTTAAGATTTTGTCAATCTGTCCCTGTCCGATAATGGAATAGCCTTCCTTACCGATACCTGTATCATAAAACATTTCATTAATATCTTTCAGACGGCAGGCACTTCCATTGATCAGATATTCACTTTCACCGGAACGATACAGCCTCCTTGTGACCGTCACTTCATTATAATCGACCGGAAGCTTATGGTCACTGTTGTCAAGCGTAATGGCCACAGAAGCAAAACTTAAGGGTTTTCTGGTCTCCGTACCGGAAAAGATCACGTCCTGCATATTGCCTCCACGAAGCTGCTTGGCACTCTGCTCTCCCAGCACCCAGCGCACAGCATCGCCTACATTGCTCTTTCCGCTGCCGTTAGGTCCGACAATACCGGTAATTCCGTTATGAAATTCAAAATTGATTTTCTGGGCAAATGACTTGAACCCATGTACTTCGATGTTTTTTAAATACATATTCCACCTGCTGTCATTTCATCTTGCGGATTGCCTGATAGGCAGCTGCCTGTTCCGCAGCTTTCTTCGTATGTCCCGTGCCGACACCCATCTGGACACCGTCAATGGATGCGCTCACAGTAAAGCTCTTATTATGATCCGGTCCTTCTTCCTTTAACAGGATATACTCCACAAAAGACTGTCTGCTGCCTTCCTGAACAATTTCCTGTAAGATGGTCTTGCTATCATAAAAGAGCTGTTTATGCTCCATATCGTTCAGTATAAAATTTAATACAAACTCCTTTGCACTAGCAAAACCACCATCAAGATAGATGGCACCAAGGAGTGCCTCTGTTGCATCCGATACAATGGAATCCCGCTGCCTTCCCCCTGTCATATCTTCACCTTTTCCGAGAAGAAGATACTCCTGCAGCCCAAACTCTCTTGCACAGAAGGCAAGACTTGGCTCACAGACAAGACTCGCACGTTTTTTGGTCAGTTCTCCTTCCGGAAGGGAAGGAAATTTGTTATAAAGAAATTCGCTGCTCACAACCTCAAGAACTGCATCTCCGAGAAATTCCAGACGTTCATTGCAGCCAAGCTTGCCCAGTTTCTTCTCGTTTGCATAAGAACTGTGAGTCAGAGCCTGCTCTAAAAGGCTTTTGCTTTGGAACGAATAATTAATTTTTTGTTCCAGTTCCTGCATTTTTTTATTCAATGTTTTCACTCCGATCCTGATATCCACAGGCATCTGCAGGTTTACCTGCAGAACACCCATAGCATAATTTTATATTTTGATGATGAAGTCAAAAAATATTTTGCCCTTCTGATACACGGATTTCCCCGCACTTTGTGCTCCCGAAATCCAATTTCAGCCGGTGATCCGGCGTACAGCTTCCACTGCACCTCTCACTGTCTGAATTCCGTCAACCGTATCACTGTCAATTTCAATATCATATTCTTCTTCAAGATCCATGATAATCTGAAAAATGTCCAGTGAATCCGCACCCAGATCATCTACAAATGAAGTATCTTCCGTGATCGTGTCTGCATCAATATCCAGAATTTCCGCGATGATCGATTTCAGCTTTTCCAGTTCCACTTTTAAGCCTCCCGTTCCTGTCAGTCTTCCTGTTCTTTTGCCGGTTCCTGATTCTTTGATTCAAGGATACGCTCAGCAATTTTTACATTGATTTCCTGTTTGGTGAACTGCTCACACTGGAAAATCGCATGCCGGATTTCCACTGCTTTTGCGCTTCCATGAGTCTTTACAACAAGACCCTTCAGTCCAAGAAGAGGTGCTCCGCCATGTTCACTGGCGTCAAAGTCCTTCAGTGTCTCTTTCAAAGCAGGTTTTACCAGCAGCGCGCCGATCTTGCTGCGGAGATTTTTCATCATGCCGCCTTTGATTTTTTTCATCATAGCAGCGCCAACACCTTCATACAGCTTCAATATGACATTTCCCACAAATGCCTCGCAGACAATCACATCCGCATATCCCATAGGAATTTCTCTTGCTTCGATACTTCCGATGAAATTAATGTCTTTACATGCTTTCAGAAGAGGGAATGTCTCTTTTACAAGTGCATTTCCTTTTTCTTCTTCCGCACCGTTATTGACGATGGCAACTTTTGGATTTTTGATTCCTACCACGTGTTCCATGTAGATGGATCCCATTTTGGCAAACTGTACCAGATGGGAAGGACGTGCATCTACATTTGCGCCGCAGTCGATCAGAAGAGAAACTCCTTCCAGTGTGGGAAGAAGCGGTGCCAGAGGAGGTCTTTCCACGCCTTTGCTTCTGCCCACAATCACCTGTCCGCCAACCAGTACGGCACCGGTACTTCCGGAAGAAACAAACGCATCTGCTTCTTTTTTCTTCACCATATTCAGACCGACGACTATGGAAGAATCCTTTTTCTTACGAATTGCATTTACCGGAGGTTCTGCAGTCTCGATCACTTCAGATGCATGAACGATCTCAATCCGGTCTGTGGGATAATCCGGATATTTCGCCAGTTCTTTCTCGATGACCTCCTTCTGTCCGGTGAGGATCACATGAATTTCCTTTTTTTCTTTTACGGCTTCTACAGCGCCTTTGACCGGTTCCACCGGTGCGTTGTCACCGCCCATTGCATCTACAACAACTCTTACTATTTCTGCCATAAATATACCTCCTGATCATCATAGATCGTTCCTTTGTTTTATTACAAACAGATACGAAACAATTAAGCTTTATCATACTAAACAATCCCTGTAAAAGTCAATAGATTGCCAGAAAATTTGCGGATCTACGGGAAGCTTCAGCGGTTTTCCGTCAAGGACTGCCTCTGTCAGATTATCACCCTCATAAGTAAGCTTCAGCGAAAAAAACGGGGCATCATCCCAGAGAAGTTTAAAAAAGATCAGATCCCCGGTCCATAGTTCCAGCTCCGGAAGCTTCGACTTTTGCACCCACTCAAGAGTTCCCTCATCACATTCCTTCAGTGTTCCGGTAAAACCATCTGCCGTATACAGGCACATATATTCTGTCCCGTATCCCTCCTGGGTGAACGTAACAATGCCCCGGAAGCGGTAAGATGTGAGCGTCAGACCGGTCTCTTCCAACGCTTCCCGAAGCATACATTCTTCCGGACTCTCCCCTTCCTCAAAATGGCCGCCTATGCCGATCCATTTATCCTTATTTACATCATTTTTCTTGGAAATCCGGTGCATCATCAGATATGCATCCTCTTTTTCCACGTAACAGAGCGTGGTAAGCGGACTCTTTTTCATGAAATTTTTCCTTATCCTTTCTTCCCTGTGAAAAATTCATTCAGTTATTCTGTGCTTCAATTTTTTCTGCCAGATCATTCAGATATACCCATCTGTCCATCTTTTCTTCAAGCTGAGCTTCTGCTTCATTTTTTTGTTTCGTTAGCTCGTTCAGTTTACCGGAATTAGTGGCATTTTTCATGATCTCATCATCCAGCAGCGCGATTTTTTCTTCCAATACGGCAATCTCATCATCAATGGTCTCAAATTCTCTCTGTTCTTTAAAAGTAAATTTCAGTTTAACAGGACGAATCTGGTTCTGTTTCCAGTCTTTGCCGGAAGTACGCGGCTTTTCTTCTGATTTAGCTGTTCCTGATTCTGCAGAAACAGAGGACATCTCTCCCTGTTTTCTTCTTTTTGCCTCCAGATAGTCTGTATAACCGCCTTCGTACTGGGTAAGATTTCCATTTCCATCAAATTCAAAAATACGCTCTGCCAGATTATCCAGAAAATACCTGTCATGAGATACCGCTATCACAATTCCCGCAAAAGAATCCAGATAGTCCTCAAGAATCGTCAGGGTGGGTATATCAATATCATTCGTGATCTCGTCAAGAAGCAGTACATTCGGTGCCGCAGCAAGTACTTTCAAAAGATACAGCCGTTTCTTTTCACCGCCGGAAAGTTTGGAAATCGGTGCATACTGCATGGCTGAATCAAAAAGGAAACGTTCCAGAAGCTTTGCTGCACTTACAAGTCCCTCTTTTGTGGGGATATATTCCGCAACGTCACGGATATAGTCAATCACTCTCTCACCGGTATCCATCTCTTCAATTTCCTGAGAAAAATATCCGATCCTGATTGTCTCACCAATTTCAATTTCCCCGCAGTCCGGTGTAATGATCCCTGCTATCATTTTCAACAGCGTAGACTTGCCGCATCCATTGGGTCCGATAATACCAAGCCGCTGATTCTTCAAAACAATATAATCAAAATCCCGGATGCATACTTTCGGCCCAAAGCTCTTGGATATATGATGAAGTTCAATGGTCTTTTTACCCATGCGTGTCTCCACAGAATCAATTTCCACATTCTGGTCACGGACTGGCGCAGTACCGTTCTTCAATGCTTCCAGTCGATCTAATCTTGCACGCTGTTTGGTGCTTCTTGCCCTGCAGCCTCTTTTGGCCCATTCCAGTTCCATTCTCAGTACGCTCTGACGCTTCCGCTCAGAAGCAAGTTCCATTTCTTCACGTTCAGCCTTCAGTTCCAGAAATCTGGAATAATTCGCCTCATAGGCATATAATTTACCGTGACTGATTTCCAGGATTTTATTCGTTACACGGTCGAGAAAATAACGGTCATGAGTGACCATGATCACAGAGCCGCGAAACCGGCTCAGAAAATCTTCCAGCCATGCGGCCATCTCATTATCCAGGTGGTTCGTAGGCTCGTCCAGAATCAGAATATCTGCCGGATTGATAAGAGTTCTTGCAAGGGCAACCCGCTTTTTCTGCCCTCCGGACAAATGCTCCACCGGTTCTTCATGATTTGTAATTCCCAGACGATTCAGTACAGTTCTTGCATCGGTTTCCGGATTCCAGCTCTCCTCCTTCTTCCCTTCTGACACATAGGAAAGGACTGTCGCTCCCTCCGGGAACTGCGGATGCTGAGGCAGGTAGGTTACTCTCAATCCATTCTGCATAATAACCTGCCCTTCATCCGGCTCCTCCAGTCCTGCAATGATACGCAAAAGGGTTGTTTTTCCAGTTCCGTTGATTCCGATGACACCAATCTTCTCTCCCCGGCTCATACCATAGGAGACATCATCAAAAATCACTTTATCACCATATATCTTACTGATATGTTCAATATTTAATATATTCATCCGGGTTTTACCTCACTTCAATATAATCCGTCAATTCAGCTTTTTATTATAACACAAGTCAGACGACGGCTCAATCATGTAAAGAAAAAAAGGAACCTGCCCTGAGCGCTGTTTTATATTATAAGAAAATGCAGAATACTTTCTTATGATATAAAATACTGGCTGTTCCTCCTGATTTGACGCAGAAAAACAGCCAGATTTTATCCGCAGTATAAGCGGAACACTATATTCAGTTAAAGTTTACAGGTATGGTGTTTTTTACAACGTCGTTGTGAAGATAGCGGTCACAGCGTGCTTTCTTATTGACAAATGTTATGGAAGCATGATTGTTTACAGCAGTCAAAGTGACATTTCCATATGCAATTTCTTCCGGCAATAATCCATAAGACGGTGAAGCACCTTTTGTAACCGTTACATTCGATGTGTTCGCAAAGACATTCTCAAGATAATAGTACAATGCAGATTTTTCATAAACACGGTACGTTCCTGCCGGAACATTACGGAATGTAATCTGAAGCACAGCATAGCCGCTGTCATCCACAGTATATCCATCCTGAGAAAAGCAGACATAATTTTCGTATTTTCGATGATTCCCTTTCGCATCCGTTCCTTCCACTACAAAACAAAAAACAGGATTTCCATGCGCCCAGATAATCTCATTTTCCCGGATCTTCTTTATGATCACAATTTCCCCAAGAGCAGGTCTGTCAGGTTCATTGACTGCTTCAAAAATCCCTGGTTCCGTATTGTCCTCTGTTAAAACAAATTCTTTTTCCCAGGAACCAATATAACCTGATGGTGCCTTTGTCTCAGTTACTTTGAATTTCCCTTCATTTTTTGGAGTGATTTCCAGATCTTTTGAACAGTATAACTGACTGGTTTCATCGAACTGAGTTTTTGCACTTTCACCAAGGGTGTTTTCGTATTTTCCGGTATCTTTATTATATTGAAAGATGGTAAATTCCGCATCTTTCAGAACAGTTCCTGTCTCTGACGCAGTCTTTCGGATTTTGATCCGTCCTTTTACATAAACCACAGGCACATTTTCCACTGTAAATTGAAGCCGCTGATTATCCTTGCAAAGATCAATTTCCTGTTCAAACCCACCTGTGTATCCATCCGGAACTCTCGTCTCAACAATCTTATATCGTCCCGCATTTTTTTCTGTGATATCCAGTACTTCACTATAATATTTACCATCCAACGCATGATAAGTCAGTAATTTTCCGGTGTTCTCATAGGAAGTATTTATGCTGTTCCACTCATAGATAGTAAATTCTGCATCTTTAAGAATATTCTTCGTTACAGAATCCAGCTTGACTATTTCCACCCTTTTGGGTCCGATATCATTCTCTGCCGTAAACTCGAACAGCTCTTCCTGTCCCATCTTACTGAGTATAAACTCCTTGCTGAAAGTTCCGGTGAAGCCTTTGGGATTCTGTGTTTCTCTTACCAGGAATTTCCCCTGGTTATCCGCTGTATACCGGATAGTTCCCGATTCATAACGTTTTACAGAAGAATTATAGGTAAGATTAACACCGCCGGTATAAGAATTACTGCTTTTGCTCCAGGAATAAAGCGTAAACACCGCATCCGACAAAATCAGCTGCGTATCAGTTATCACTTTTTTAATGGAAACTCTTCCATAAGAATCCGGAATCTCACTTACGGATACTACTGTCTCAGCATTCTGAGTCACCACAGCAGAATGCCTTGAGTTATCAAGTACATATTTTTCTGCTTCCGTCCCTGCTTTGGCATCTGTCTCAATGAGATAATAACTGCCTGCAGGCACATAGAGAAATTTCAGTTCTCCATTCTGATCCGTATACCCTTCATCCACTTTTTCGTCTTTCTTAAAAACTGTCACACCATTGGAAACAATATTTACTGCAGCTTTGAGCTGATATCCTGCTCCTTCAATTTTTTCTTCAGCATTATTGTCTGCTGTTTTCTTAAGCAGAATACTTCCGCATGGAGAAGGACTCAACGTCATCGACAATGTCTCCCTGGCTCCTTCATAGTAATATGTTCCCAGATCCTGATAATTGCTTCCATTCATCTGCACATCACCGCTGATGCAGATATACTGTACCGGTTTTAAAAGTGCCGTGTAACTGAATTTTTTGGAAGCTGTGGTATTGTATGGTAAAGCAAACCGTATTTTTGCACCTTTATACAATGTGACACTTTTCCCTTTGCCCAGAACCCGGGGATTACTCAGACCTCTCGTCGAGTAGTCATCCGCACTCGTCCAATACCCCAGTACCCAGGTGTCTGTGGATGCCCTGGTGATCTTGATTCCGTTTTTTGCCTGACTGGCTGTCAGCGTATAAACAGAAGAAATCTGGACACCTTTTGTCATGCCGGTCCATCCAAGAGATGCCGGGACAGTTCTGTAATAGGTAAGATTCCCTTTCATATCTTTTAAAGATACAATATCTCCATTAGAATTCCTGCCGTTGAATTTAACATCTATTACATTGGGAATTGTAAGGGAAGTGAGTTTTGTGATCCATCTGTTCAATCCCACATGCTCGCATTCTGCAGCCGTTGCGCCTCCAACATCACCGGAATATATTTTACTCAGTGCATAATGTGTCAGTACATAACGATTGGACATTTTTGACCAGTCACAATGGCTGCAGGTGGGGTCATAAGTATCACAGATATCTGCAGGTCCTCCATAGCCATAATACAGAATTTTCTTTATGGATGAATTCGTCAGAGCTTTGATGGCTTCCTCTTTCAGCGTCATCGAGGGAGTCATTGGTCCATTTTTACTTGCATTCAGACAATAAACAGGAGCTTTGTGTGATACTCCTTCGTCATCCGTATATTTGATTTCTCTGTAGGAAGTTCCCAGATATGTACTGTGATTACCGTCATTAACCCAGATTTCATCCATATTCAGATAATCACTCCGAAGCATGGTAAACTTACTTGTCTGGGCAGCAAGGCTGACTCCTTCATCTGATGATACATTCATTACGGTAGCAGCACTCATAAGAGACACATTTTCCACAGGTGCAAGAGCAATGACTTCCCCTGCTTCAATATCTTCGATCAGGTCCTCTTCTTCCTCTGTTTCTGGCTGAAGAAGTCCGGCATTTTCTTCGGAGAAGAGTACAAAATCATACTCATCAGGAAATTCATCGTTACCAAAATAAGTTTCTTCCTCTGTTTCATCAGCAAAAGTAAACGCATCTCGATCACTTAATGTTACAGAATTTTCTTCAGAATCTGTACTCTCAGTCGAACCTTCTCCGGATATCGTATCCGTTTCTTTATTTGACGTTTCCTCTTGTTCCGCATTTTCATTCACTTCCGTATTCTCCTGTATGCCTGTGAATTCCACAATGTCAGTTTCAGCTGCCAGTACAGACATTGAGATCGGAGCGGCTGCCACAGCTGCCGCCAGCAAAAGACTTAATACTCTCTTTTTCACTGTCGCACATCTCCTTTCCGAATAATCAGAACAGTCGTACCCGTCAGCATTGATATAATTGCCATTACAAGAAGGCTCAGTAAAGGAGTTTCATCTGCTGTTTTTACCGGTTCGGCAGTGTCTGTTCCATTCCGGTAACCGGAAGAGCCGGATGTCTGTACCCGATTTTCTTCTGGAATGACTGATGGTTCTGCGTCATCTTCATAGACAGAGAAATACCACTTCACAGCAGCGTCTCTAAGCGCATATGCATTTTTTAATTCAGCAGGCACAGATACTGTGAATTCCATAGTTCCTCCCTCGCCCGGCTGAAACACTCCAAGCGAAACTTCTTCTTTTAATTCTTCTGCAAGAAGATTTCCTGAATAAATAGCTTTTCCATCCATAGATATTGTTAATTGAATCTTTCTCAACAGATCCATCCTGTCTTCTCTCTGGCATACGATCCCCGTATGAAAAAAGATTTCCGCAGGTTTTTTTGTCGTATTTAGAATGTCTATAGAATCCCGGAATGTATCACCCGGCATAGCTGTCCTGAAATTTGCAAAGAAATCATCCGGAACCGCCAGAAGCTTATGTGCATTTCCGCTAAATTCCACAGATAATTCAACTTTTTTCTTTTCTGAAACAACTGTTCCATTTTCTTCATGGATACAAAGCTCAATCTCCTGATCTCCCCATGGAGACATGGCATTAAAATCCGGCTCAAAATTTGCTGCCTGTATAGCATCAGCCTGAATATCTATTGTCAGCTTCTGATCAGAATGGGATTCATTCCATTCTTTTGGAATCTCCACAGCCTCAAATAGTGTTGCCGATTTTCCATAATCAAGGATTTCCGTATAGTAATAATACTCACCTTTTTTTACCCATTGAGCAGGAACACCCAGAATATTACTTTCAGACAGTCCCTCCAGTTCCTCTTTGTCCTGTTCGTAAGAAATCCTTGCTCTGATCCAGCAGGGCATGGCATGATTCGTAATGCGCGGGATTTTGGAGATTACATCACCCGGCAGAACAATCCTGGAGTTTGTATAGGAAATCTCGGTTCCCTCTTTCACTTCATACTCTTTCAAACTGATATTCACATCACCTGTCGCTATGTGATTTGTTACTGTTACAATGTCTGAAAAATATCCAAATGTTGCGGAAACACAGGCGATCAGCATTGCCGCAGTACATACAGCCAGTCGGTTTTTCCGTATTTTCAAAAAGGTCTCCCTCCTTCCTAAATACCTGATATCGGATTCAGAGAGTAATTCCATGCTGACTCATAGTCTTTGAATTCCCCGCACTCCACGGATTCCTCATACACATGGATTTCAAAATCCTTTATTTTATCCTGATAGAGGGTATCAATTTTGTCCCGGTCAATGGTAAATCCGGTAAACAAAGGAGTAGTGGACTGACCTTCTTTCAGCAGATGCCTGTAATAATAGTATCCATCACTGCTGTTATATTTCCAGTTCGCAGTATCCAGCCCAAGCAATGCAACACCTTTTCCGATATCGTAGTTTGAATAAGACACAGATACCCGCACATAGCAGTCCACATTGAAAGCATTTTCTGCTGAAGATACATTCTTTACCCATACCGTTTTTTTGTATTCCGGTTTTCTTTCGTCACCCGGATCTGATGGTTCAGGGAAATCTTCTTCTATCTGTGACTCATTTCTTCCTACAGCCACCCTGTTTTTGTGGTAATCATAATCGCTGAAATATGCCGCAGTTCCGCCAATACACAAAATCCCTGCCAGTGCTGCAGCACATACGGATTCAGGTATCGTTCTTCTTCTCATTTAGTCACCCCGCCGGATTGTCCATTATTCTGCTGCACATATTTCTTATAAGCCTCAGCCGCCTGCTGCACTACAGTTCCTTCATCTCCGCCGGTATTCGCTGTCTGGATTGCATAAGCTCTCACAGGTATGTCAAACTGCTGTGTATCAATCTGTCCTTCAATTACATTGGCAAATGTCACCATATCAAACAGTGTAGTCGTTGTCTGACCCGGTTTCAGCACTTTATTGTATGCAAAGGTATAGACTCTGCTGGTTCCGGAAGTTTTTGCCTCCAGCTGCGTCCAGTCTGCTTTTTTAGTAAAGCTGAAAAGTTCCATATTCTTTTTGTCAATACGATTGCCGGAGGCATCTGCTGTGATAACATCTGCCGTCGGGATGGATACTTCCAGATACACAAAAGCATCATTGATTCCTGCATTTTTTACCTGCGGATCTTTCCTGATCTGCTGAGTCGGCTCAATTTTCGTATTATCCTCCGGTTTCCAGTTGGGCTCTTCCAGCTCAATATCTACTTTTCCTACGGTAAACTCATTTACAGTTTTGTCATAGTCTGTCAGGTATGCCATAGTTCCGCCCACTGCAAGGGCTGCTGCCGCACAGCATACTGCTGTTGTCCTGATGATCGTTTTTTTAATTTTCATATGACCTTTCCGCGCGTTTCTTCGCGCTCTCCTTTTCTTTTTTTATTGTTTTCATGAAAAACGGGCTTTGATTCTGCAAGAAAGAGCAGGATGTATACTACAATGACCAGAAACAGTATCATCCTGTTCTGAAGATAAGAAACGACATAGCCTAAGAAAGGCAAAGAAAAACAGACCGTTCCCACTACGCGGGAAGGAAGAACTGTAACTGCGTCTTCTTCCAGATTTGCATCTCCCTTTGTCACATAAAAGCCGTCCTCAAGACGGACAACACGATGCGTGACCGTTGTTTTTTCGATACGATATGTAATCACATCGCCTGCTTTTGGTTTTCTTTTTCTCATATCTGTAAAAACCATTCCTCCCGCAGGGATTTCCGGCTCCATTGAGCCTGATAATACCGCATAAGGGCAGATTCCCGCCATACGGACCAGAAGAAGAGTCAGACCAAAGAATATGATAATTCCCATAAGCCCGTTTAAAATCCACCGAAAGAATTTCATTGCCGCTCCTTGTATTAGAATATTTACTCTGTCAGTAATTTCAACGTACTCCACCCAGGCGGAGAACGTCTGCAATATTTTTTCTCCAAAAAATCCCTTCCTTTCGAAAAACATCAAAAACAAATTCGATTTTGCCTGATAACAGGCATTACTAATTTTTTGCCTGACAACAGGCATTATCGAATAAAAAACGATCAGGGATTTTATAATGAAACAAAAAACGGGAATATAAAAATAGTAAGACTTTAATTAAATTAGAGAATTTTCAGCGAATTGCTTTGTATGGCTGATGATTAACAGAGAAATTTAAAGAAACATTCCAAACGTTTTGATACAAAAAACCGGGAACCGGAGTAAAACAGAATACTTTCCTAAACTATATGCAATTATCAAAGAACTTTGAGATGTTCTAATATTACCTTCCTTAAGAATAAAAGTCAATCCATTTCCTGGTTTTTCCGCAAAGAATCGTTCGCCATAATTCGACAAAAATCGGGAGCCGCAAAGTACGGCTCCCACATATCAAACAGATCAAAACACTATCTTTTATAAAGACCTCACGATTCTCCCGACTTCTTTCAGCTTTTCATACGTAACTCCGGGAGGACAGCTGTCACTGTTAGCCAGGATAAATTTCCTTCCTTTTGACATAGAGCAAAGGTAATTTACACGTTCCTCTAATTCGTTCATATTACATTGCTCATAAAATGTCGGTTCAATACCGCCAATCAATCCTTTATCATTGTCAAGAAGAGTAAACGCCTCGTCAAGATCAATATTTCCGGTTGGCGGAGGAGAAATGGATTCTACCATATCAATCGCTGTCTTGTTCATCAATGGAAGTAAATCTCTTATCTGCCCACATGCATGATGTATCAGATACTTATCGTGTTTATGTATCATCTCACCCCATTTATGGATTACCGGAGCTGTATATTTTCTAAAGAAATCAGGACTGATATTGGTTGTTGAACTGTCTTCCCAGAAGATAAAACCTTCCGCCTCGGAATTAACAGAAATTTCCACCGACCTGACAGATACTTTTTCCATCACGGCGAGACATTCTTCCACTACTTCCGGAAAATCATACAACGCAATCTTTGTTTCGGCGTTAATTCATCCTTTATCATCGCTCAATCTCCTTTTGTCTGCCAAAGGCTATTCTTTTACTGCTCCTGATGTCATACCACCAATTATGTATTTCTGGCCAATCATATAAACAATAACAACAGGAATACAGGTCAGCACGATATCTGCAAAAATATAATTCCAGTAGCTCTTATTCTTTCCAAAGAACTGATATACTGCCATCGTCATCGGGAAAAGTTTGCTTTTACTCGACAGATACAGCGGTGTCAGGAAGTCACTCCATACTCCCATAAACTGAAGGATAAAACATGTCACCATTGTCGGTTTGAGGAGCGGCATGATAATCTTAAAAAACAAGCTGATCGGACCGGCTCCGTCAATTACTGCCGCTTCGTCCAATTCTACCGGAACAGATGTTACAAAGTTTCGTATCGTAAATACACAGAACGGAATCATCGCACTTGTAAATACAGTAATAATGCCGACACGTGTATCATTCAGATGGAAAGACGAAAGTACCCGTACCAATGTAACATAGTTTACCGGGAAGAACAATCCACAGAGAACAAAATAATAAATAAAAACATTTAACTTTGTCCGTTTACGGCACAAAACAAAAGCAGCCATCGCACACAGCACAACTCCAAGGCCCGTGGAAACCAATGCGTAGATCAAACTGTTTGTAAATCCCTGGATCAGGTTACCTTTATCAATGACTTCCAGATAATTATTGAAATACCATTCTGTCGGAAGTGCAAGGCTCATTCGTGCAGCTTCTGATTTTGACTTAAATGAATTAATCAGAACCATATAAAACGGAACAATAACCAGAAGGCTTAAGAAAACACATACCACATGCTTAAGGACTGTCTGAATTTTCTTTTTTGTCATTGCTGTACCTCCTGTTTTCCTAATGTTCTTACAATAAATACTCCTACCACGGCTGTAATTAAAAGAAGGATACTGTTCAATGCTGTGGACATCCCATACTGACCTTTGGAATATAACTGGAATGCATAGGTTGTCATAACCTCTGTTGCATGTCCCGGACCGCCATTGGTCAGAACATATACAATATCAAATACCTTTAAGCCATATGTAATACCAAATACCAGGTTAATCATAATAGAACCTGTCAGCATTGGAAGCGTAACGTATCGCAGTCTCTGCCAGAAATTCGCACCATCAATCTGTGCTGCTTCATAATAGGATTTAGGAATGGTATTCAAACCTGCCAGAAAAATTGTCATGACATAACCAATCCCTCGCCATGCATCTACACCGATTATGGATTTCCAGACAACATTCAGATCAGAAAGCCATTTTTGTTTTAAAAAGTCCATATGAAGCATCTCAAATATCATATTCAGAAGACCATTGTTATAGTTCAAAATAGACTTGAAAATCAAACCGATAATTACAAACGGGAGAATAGAAGGAAGATACATCACTGTTCGGTAAAAGCCCTGTCCTCTTAATCCCTCCTGAAGTATAATTGCAATCATAAGTGCAGGTATGATTTTTACAATATTTGACACTATCGTGAACATCAAAGTATGTCCAATGCCATCCAGATAATTCTTTTCTGAAGTAAATATTTCAATGTAATTCTGAAGTCCTACAAAGTGTGTACCTTTCAGTACACTTCTGGAATTCCAGTCCGTAAAAGAATATCCTACACCCATAAAGCTGGGAAGCAGGAAAAATATGATATAAAGTGCCAGCGGGGCAATCAGAAACCATTGCGGATAAATCTTTTTCTTGTTCACAGAAAAACCTCCTATTCCTTCCTATTTTCCTCACAGAATAAACAGTGCGAAGGATAATCCTTCGCACCGTTGTCCTTTTTCTCAATTATCCCTTTCGAATGCAATTAGTTCCATGCTTCATTGCCTGCAGTTTTTGCGGCTTCTGCACGATTCGTATCCATGTTCTTAAGAACATCATTTGCTTCCATTTCACCAAGGCAGAAGGAAACCATATCCTGTCCAAAATTCATCCAGTAGTCATTTGTATATTTCGTACCAGTCTGAAGAACAGAAACAGTCATCTTATCTGCAGGAATGCTTGCCATAAATTCTTCTTCCTCAGGCAGCCAATGCTGTTCTACTGCATCGTCATTTACATCAAGGTTTGTGTATGAAGGAGAATTATCCAGGATTTCCTGTAAACTTTCTGTTGACGTTACAAAACTGAAGAATTCTTTTACAAGTTCCGGATGCTCTGTTCCATTATAGCCAAACATTGTCGGACCTGCAGGATTGGTCGGAAACCATGTATTTTCACCGAACGGCTCAAGGAATAAACCAAACTCATCTTCTGTTCCGGTTTCTTCTTTAATCTGTTTGATAAAGCTGGAATTTGCAACAGCCATTGCACATGTTCTGTCTCCAAATTCATTTATCATGTTAGTACTGTCTGTACCGATCCAGTCCTCTCCAAAGTATCCTGCATCAGAGAATTCTTTGAACTCATTCAGAACCTCAAGCATTTTTTCATTGTCGGCAAATGTAGCAGTATTATTATTCAATGCTTCATATAAGCCAGGCTGTGCTTCTTCATAGCATCCGCCAATCTGGAAAAATGTCAGCTGATGCTGCCATCCATCTGCACCGGGCATAAACCATGGGGTAATTCCGGTATCATAGATTTCTGCGCACAATGCTTTTAATTCTTCATATGTAGATGGCACTTCCCATCCGTTTTCCTCAAATAAAGTTTTATTATAAACCATTACATATTCCGGAGAATTGTGCCATAACTGAAGTCCATATAATTTATCATTGTATTTACAGGAAGCAAGACGTGCCTCAGGCATCACGGACTCCCACTCAGCGCCTGTAAAATCAAGGCAATACTTTTCCGGATCAACGATTACAGATTCAATTGCAAATGGATTGGACTGAATCCAGAAAACATCTGCGCAGGAATCTGTAGCCAGTTTTGACTGCAGAAGGTCGGAATACTGATCAGCCGGAATTGTCTGAAGATCCACGGTAACATCATAGGTTTCTTCAAAACGTTCAATTGTTGCATCATAACGGTTATCCATCCAGCCTGCGGATACAAGAATGCTCAGTTCTTCACCTGCAAAATCGGTGTTCTCTTCTGCTGAAACTGTCATTGCCATTCCTGCTGTCATGGATGCCACCATAGCAGCAGCCAACATCATAGATAAAGCTCTTCTTTTCATTTTTTTCCTCCTTATTCAGCTTATGCCGTTCTTGTTTATAGTGCCAGTTTAACAGATTATACTTATGTAATCCATGGATTATCATGTTATGTTTTTGTACTTTTTTCACACTATTTGTGTATTATCTCAATTTAAATGTACCAAATGCACAATCACTGCGACTCATTTTAGGTCATATCATCCAACAGATCACATGATTCTATTTGTGATTTTAGTGAAAATATGTTATACTTCAATTGAAATTCATTTTAATTTTTACTGCCGGAAGCGGTTCAGACTTTCCACAGCAAAATATTTATCAGCCATTGCATATACCGGAGGTCACAATATTGAAATTAAAGCAGAAGAAACTTCAGACCAAACTTTTTCTTGCATATATCATGGTTGCATGCCTGGTTCTTTTTTCCTTTGCTGTCTTCTTTTATGTATTTGTATCACGACAGCTGATCGACAGCAAAATCCAGGCAATGAATACACTGAACTCCAGCTTCCTCACACAGGTAGATTCAGAAATCGAAGATTTGGATAATGTGTCTGTGAATATCAATTATACGAATATTTCCAAGAATATTCTGGACGAATCATTTAATCTGAGTATATCTAATGATATTCTTGAAGAAATGACAGATTTATTCATTGCACTTTCCGGAACTGAATGGAAAGCAGACCAGATGAATCTGTACGATACTTCCGGACATGTTCTGCAATCAGGCATCACCACTATGGTCAAATCTGTAGATTTGTCCAGTATCGAATGGATTGAACGGGCGAGGGAGCTTCAGGGAGTCAAAATTATCACATGTCCTTATGCAACAGATAAATATTCCAAATCCAACAAGCAACAGCAATGGTTTATTTCTCTGTACAGATCTTTTAATAATCAGTACGGTCGTTCTGTTGGAGCAATAGAAACCATAAAACAATGCAAATCCATTTTTAAAAGCATCATTTCCTACGAAAAAAAGAACAAAGAAAATGCTGCAAGTATCTATATTTTTGACAGAGAGGGAGCTCTTGTTTACCCCTATGATATCAGTAATGAAGATGCTGCTCTTATCAAGGATTATTACCCGTTAACCGGCACTGTCGAATCCGGTTCTTCCTTCTCAAGTCCTCTTACGGGGCAAAAGGAATATGCCGCATACGAGTACTCCAATTATACCGGTTATACATATATGACCGTAATGCCGGAATCCATGATTCTTTCTCCTGTGTACCGTCTTCTGTGTATTCTGTTTGGAGTGGTTTGCATTATCCTGATCGTATCAGCGTTTATTTCCTACCGTCTGTCACGATCCATAGTACGTCCGATCAAGCATCTGAAGCATATCATTCAGAGACTGGAACTTGACACCCTGGGCAAAGAAAAAGCCACTTCCTACCCGGTATCTGTCAACGAACTGGAAGAGCTTTACCAGGCTTTTCAGATCATGAGCGACAGCATGAAGGACTCCATGAACCAGCTGATAGAAGCAAAAGAACAGGAAATGAAATCCCGGACTCTTGCCCTGCAGACGCAGATAAACCCTCACTTTTATTACAATACTCTATCCAGTATCATCGTTCTTGCGGAAAACGGCGACACAGACGTTGTGGTAAAAATGTGCAGGAATCTTACCAATATCATGCGGTATATCACCAATACCAGAACAACGGTCGTCACTCTCAGAGATGAACTTGACTACGTTCAGAAATATCTGTACTGCATGAAAGTCCGATATCAGACCAGTCTGAATTATACAATTGATGTACAGGAAGAACTGTTAAGCGAAAAAATACCTAAGCTGATCATTCAGCCTATCGTGGAAAATGCCATCAAATACGGAACGGACTGCCAGCCGCCCTGGAATATCACAGTACGGGGATACAAAACAGAAGATTCGTGGATTATCGAGGTAGAAGATTCCGGTAACGGATTTACTCCGCAAGCCATCCGGAAAATCACGGATAATATTGAAAAAGCCGTCAAAACACCAGGTCTTCCTGACCTGAAGATCAATGGGCTTGGAACATTAAATGTTTATTTGCGATGGCGGCTGTTTTGCGGAGAAGATTTTATTTTTAAATATGGAAATACAGAGCAGGGGCATGGAATCGTATCCATCGGACGGTATCTCCATAACACGCGGAGGGAAATAAATGACAATGAAATATACAGTAGTGGTAGCAGAGGACGAGGAGCTTTTGCTGAACAATCTTGTACAGAAGATACAGAAAGTAGACAATGAATTTGAAGTGATCGGACAGGCTCAGACCGGAAGTCAGGCTTATGAGATCATACAGAAAAAGAACCCGGATGTTGTGATCACCGATATCCGGATGCCGGTAATGGATGGGATCACACTTCTCACGAAAGTACGAGAGCAGTTTCCTCTCACCAAATTTGTGATCACAAGCGGCTTTTCTGATTTTGAATATGCCCGGAGCGCGATTGCTCTGAAGGTCTCCGACTACCTTCTGAAACCCATTGATCCGGATGAGCTCTCCAGTGTTCTTTTAAAGATCAAAAAAGAATTTCAGATCACCAAAGCCAGCTATGAGGAAGTATTTCATAATGATACATCACGGATGACACCTCACCAGATTGCCGCACTTCTGAAGGATTTTCTTGTGGAAAAATATTCCCAGGATGTCAACCTGAATCTGATCGCCAATATCATGAATTACAGTCCCAGTTATCTGACCAAGATTTTCTGTCAGGTATATGACCAGACGCCCAGTAAATATATTACGAATCTGCGTATCACCCATGCCCAGAGGATGCTGCTGCATAATCCTGAGCTGTCTATTAAAGAAATCGGAGAAATGGTCGGTTATCATGATCAGGGATATTTCAGCCGGATTTTTAAGAAGCAGACAGGACTAAGCCCATTTGAATTCAGAGGAAATGCATCATAAATAATATCCCCTGCTAAGCAGTTATGTTCATTCTGCGATTTCAACTGTATATGACAACTCTTCCATACCAGGATAACTTCCCTGACGCGCAGCAGCTGTAAATTCGTGTTTCCTGTCATTCCATCTGAAAAAGGTCGTAGCATAAGCACCCTGCTCGAAATGATAATTATTTCCTTCATCTTCATACAGTGTAAACTCACCGTCTGCACCCGGGTATACCGTAATCTTCATTGGTTTCTCCGGCTTCTGGGAAGCGTACTGAATTCCTTCCACAGTCGGCAGAATAGAACCTTCTCTGACAAAAACAGGGATTCTGTCAATAGGAGCATCAACTGTTATATACTGACCGCCCTCATACTTCTTATTTGTCCAGTAATCGTACCAGCCGCATCCCTTTGGAAGATAGCATTTCCATTTCGTATCGCGGCACAATTCTTCATTGTTTCTGCCGTAATACATTGGTTCTGTGACAGCACAGACCAGAAGAGATTTTCCAAACATAAACTGATTCTCGATTTTTCTCGCTTCTTTATCCTGCGGAAAATCAAAGATCAGGCTCCTCATCATGGTCGCATCCTCAAAATGTACATCTGCAGCCATGGAGTAAATATAAGGCATCAGATGATAGCGGAGATTGATGGATTTTTCGATTGCATCATAGAACATGGTTCCCTTTTCACCAAAATTCCAGATTTCTCTCGGGGTATCCGTTCCATGAGAACGGAACATCGGAAGGAAGGTTCCCATCTGAAGCCAACGCGTATATAATTCGCAGTATCCCTTGTCTTTTACTCCTTCTTCGTAATCACCCTGCCAGAACCATTTCGGTGTGGAATCTGTATTACATCCGCATCCGCGGTTCTGCCATTTCTCTTTTACCGTAAAGAATGCACCGATATCCAGAGTCCAGTATGGATACCCGCTCATACCCATGTTCAGGCCTTCCACGATCTGAATCTTAAAATTATCCCAGGTGGCACAGGTATCTCCAGACCAGAGCATTGCTGCGTATTTCTGTCCGGAAGCATAACCGGAACGTGTCAGGTTCAGCACACGCTTATCCTCACAGTCCTTCCTCTGGTTTTCGTAAATTCCCTTTGCGTGCATCAGGGCGAACGCATTGGCTTTTGCCGGATCAAGATATTTCTTATGTTCGCCTCCCACAAGTACATATCGCTCCCATGGTTCCCGCTTCACTTCCCCGTTCCAGTCAGGGCCGGAAAACGGCTCTGTAGAATCGCACCACCAGGAATCAAAGCCCCCGTCAAACAATTCTTCTTTTGCCTGTTTCCAGTACATTTCACGGGCTTTTTCATTAAATGCATCATAGGTGGCGTAATCATACAGAAGGTATCCGGCATCCAGAAATTCCTGATGATTTTTGCCGCCGGAATTCATATTCGGCCATACAGATACCATGGAATGGGCATTCATCTTATGGATTTCATCCATGCACTCTTTCAGATCACCGTAACGGGATTTATCCACCAGTTTTTCTCCCCAGTTGCCGGGATCCCAGGTATTCCAGTCCTGGACCACGCAGTCCAGAGGAACATTGATCTCACGGTAATGTTTTACGATATCCGCCAGTTCACGAGCTGTATAATACTGCTCCTTGGACTGCACATAACCGTATGCCCATTTCGGCAGCATCTGGGCTTTGCCGGTAAGATACCGGTAATCATGGATCACTCCGTCCATCGTACCGCCGCCAAGGAAATAATAGTCCATCTGGTCTACAGTATCCATAAAAAGGTAAGGGTGTTTTCCATCATCATTGTATGTCATGATGGAACAGCAGTCCACCAGGACTCCATAGCCCTCTGTAGAAGTAAACACGGGCATAGGAATACGCATATTATGCTGATACAGGTACTGATTATGCCCTCTGTAATTATAAATACCTTCTTCCGCCTGTCCAAGTCCATGAATGTCTTCGTCTTCTTTCCACTGGAAAAACAGCCTTGCACGGTAGGCTTTGCGGTCCACCTGCTCCTTCAGGTTCAGGATAAAGTTACGCTCACCATCCACTGTTTTTACACGATTGATCACAGGTTTTTCTCCTCCTGTGGTATACCGGATCACATCGATTTCTGTCAGATCTTTTCCTGCCTCCTGAAGCCAGACGCTTCCATCCGGGTGTTTCCAGGTGACTGCACCGGTTGTCAGGTCAGCTGCTGCCTGTACTTTGGCTGTTTTCAGAATCACACTTCCGTCACACTCTTCCGTCTCAAATAATACCGGATCATATTCCTTTTTCTCTATTATCAGAGATTCCGCTTCCTGACAAATCTCTTTTTTGGAAACAATACAGCGAATAATTTCTTCTGTTACCGGAATCAGGCGGCAGTTCAAATGGTTCGCTGTAAATTCCACATATCTTTCTGTTTTTATCATCTCTCTCTTCCTCTCTTTTTCTTTTCCCACTCATTATCACAGTAAAATGAGTAACACTTTTCTGTAATATAAATAAGTCCTGAGCCAGAATATTTCTATAAATATCCTAACATCAGGACTCTGTCTCTGTCTATGGTATTTCTTCGACAGTTTTTATACTATTTTCACTTTTCAGATTTTTTATTATCCCTGGGCGGTTTGCCGATGTGTTTTTTGTAGAGACGATAAAAATTGGATATATTATTAAACCCGCATTCCAACGCTGCTTCTGTCACACTTTTTTCCGGGTCACGAAGAAGTTCTCTGGCATGCATAATACGAAGCCTGGTCACATATTCACTGAAACTGATATTTGTTACTTTTCGGAAATAGGATGAGAAATAATTGGAACTCATATAAACCGAAGCTGCTACTTCATCCAGCGTAATTTTCTCACAATAGTGGGCATTAATATAGGCAAATGCCTGTTCCAGACGTTTCATGGCATTTTTCTTTTCTTTCAGCATTTCACCGGATTTGGTCTCATCCTGATAGGTCCGTATCAGCATCGTAAGAATACGCAGGATATTCGCTTTTATCATCAGTGGATATCCTTCTTTGCGCTCTTCCCACTCCTGGTAAATTTCCCGGATGGATTTGCGGATCTCGTGACTTACCGGTTCCTCACGGCCGATCCTGTTTTTGAAATTGCTTCCCCGCTCTACAAAAGGTTTCAGATATTCCGAATCAAAAACACTCAGCTTTTCTGCCACAAACTCCGGAGAAAATATCATGACCAGAAGATGCATTTCCTCTCCCATGATCTTCCATCCATGAGGTTCCACATTATTAAATATAATGATATCTCCTTCATCCATCACATATTCCTGCCCATTGACAAAGTAGTTTCCCCGCCCCTTCTGAACATAGGTAATCTCGAAATAGCTGTGCCAGTGGAAAGTATCCGGTTGACTGTTTTCATGATCCAGAACCACTTTTGATATCTGAAAAGGGAAATTTTTATCCAACTGTATATTGTCTCTTACAAGCTTCATGTCACGCCCTCATCTTTCGTGTTTCTGTCTTCCTGATGACCCTCGTTCGCAGATAAGCGTCAGCAGCAGGCCCAAAAATATTTTCATTAACATTCCGATTGACGCTCTGAGTTCAGGTAGGCACGTATGGCATCCACCGTCACTTCATAATCATGTTTTACCGTATTCAAAATCGGAGCTGCTTCCTCGGGGATGCCGTCGTTTTCCGGGCGCAGCAATTCTGTCAATCGACCTGCAGAAGCACCAAGACGGTCAAATCCAAGGTTTGCACAGACACCCTTCAGCGTATGCGCGGCTCGAAACGCTTTGTCCCGCTGTCCCTCCTGCATGGCCTGACACAGTTCAGAAAAGCTTCTATCGTCTAAAAACTTTGTGATGAACCGCCTGACTAAACGGACACTGGACAGACGCTGTTCTACCTGGACAAAATTGCCACCCAGCTGTTGATAGCACTCTTGAATCGTCATGTTTCTCTCCCCCTATTTTTCTCAGATAATTTAAAGCCAACACCCCGAACTGTTTCGATTTGGATCTTGCTATTAACACTACACAACTTCTTTCGTAAATTATAAATATGCTGCTTCAAAGATTTCTCCGTACAATCCGGTGTTTCATAACTGATACTATCCAGAAGTAAATCCCTGGAAATGGTATACCTGGAATGAGACATCAACAATTTAAGAATCACACATTCCGTTTTTGTCAGCTTTACTTCCTGCGACTGAACAATCAATCTCAAAGACATGGGATCCAATGATAAATCACCAACAGATAGTATTGATTCCTCAGTGTGATTACTTGAATTTTTTTCTTTGCGTAACTGGACAAAAATACGGGCAATCAATTCTCTTGTATTAAACGGTTTGGTTATGTAGTCGCAGGCTCCCTCATTCAAAAGATTTATCTTATTCTCAACTTCTGCTTTTGAACTCAGTATTATGACCGGAATATCCTCAATATGTTCCAGAACACCTTCGCCGTCAAGACCCGGAAGAATCAAATCCAGCAAAATCAGATCGGGCTTCTTATGTTTGATCAGATATAACGCTTCTGTCCCGGAATACGCCCGGAGCACGTGGAATCCTTCTTTCATTAAAATCTCTGCTATCATGTCTCCAGTCAGTACATTATCTTCAATTACAGCTATTGTTTCCATAACTCACCTCAAAAATAAAGTAATTATTCAACGTACATAATAAAATTGGCAATACTTTATTCTTATGTTTCTTCCAAACATATCATATCTTATTATTATACATAATAAAAAGATATCTGTAAATACTACCATATTTTGTACTGTTTATGGACAATAATTATAATTGATATTGTAGAACTGTCAGATTTTTTCAGATGAATCTGTAATAATTCGTATTCTCCGTTTTTATAAAGAACTGTGAATACATCTTATCTGATCTTTTTCGGAGAGATAATAAGCAACCATATCTATGAATTCACTGTTTGTCGGCCTGTAAGTCAAACGATAACCGACCATCTCATCCATACCCTTCCTGTTCGTTTCCCAACATATGCTAATAACAGTACGAATATTATGTTCGATATTCACAGGTGTAGTTTTATATTTCCTGGCCAGATATGGATAGATGTCTTTCGTTATCATTATGGGCTTATCCTTATAATGCATTGCCAGGTAAATAGCATCTGCAACAAAAAAGTATCCCTTATATTTTGATGTAGCTCCAAGTTTTCTGATTATCCCATATATTTTTTTCATTCTCTTATGTTCTTCCTTTCTTACCCCTGTTGAAATATTTATAAAGTCCGGACAGTTCTCGTTCCTTCTGTAATGAACATCATTTGCTTCTGAACTTATATTAATCTATAAATTCAAAAAAATGGTAAAGAAGATCGTCAATATTTTATCAAAATATTAGTCAAGATTTAGTCAAGTCCGTTTTGATTTTTGCTTCTCCTGTTCTGCTTCGGACTTTCTCTCTTTCCTGTGATATCAAAAAGAAGCCGCAGGACAACATTTCTGTCATCATACGGCTTCCTCTATTTAAATATATGGGATTCGACAAATTTGTATATCAGCAGTTACTGCACCTGTAACGCTTATTTTCCAAGAGATTCTACAAACGTTCCTTTTACATCGCTCCAGTTTTTATCTGCATAATCCAGAAGATAGACAGCCTGCTCCATGGACATTTCCGGGAACAGAAGGAATAAGCTGTGAGAGCCGTATTTTTTCACGATACGGTCTACGTTCCTGATCCAGTCCTCAAATTCTCCGGAATATACTTTTACCCAGATGGATTTGCCCGCAGCGATTGCCTTGTCATAGATCACATCCCAGTCCGGAAGCGTTCCGTCAGGACCTGCATCGCCGCTAGTCCACTGAAGAGCATCAATTCCATCAATTTCCATCAGCGCATCCATATGCTTGATTGCAGCCGGTCCGTCCAGATGATAAAGTACATGATCCGCTTTCTCTGACTGTGTACGCAGTGACGGCTGGATATATTTGCGGAAATCTTCCGGTGACATCATGGCAGAGAAATCGCACTGGAGCTTCACAGTCTTTCCAGGACCCCAGATCTGGAAGACTGTGTAGGCATTTCCGCCTTCCTCATCTTTTATGATTTCGTAGAAACAGTCATAATATTCATAGTAAATATCTGTTACTTCCCGGATTCTCTCACCGACTTTGTCCGGTTCATCCAGAAGATCAAAAAGTGTATCCTGCGCTCCGCGAAGAGATGCCAGAACATCGATGTTTTCCATTAAGTCAGGCATATCCACATAGAAATCATCTCCCGCAAGATCCCGACAGTCTTTTGCAAGCTGGATATGTTTTTTGAACCATTTATTATCCGGATCAAATGTCAGTTTCGGCACACCGTCCCAGCTGTCCAGGCATTTATTAAACCATACGGTATCTTCCTTAAAACCTATCTCTGACCCAAGATAAGAAGCAAGAGAACCAGGTCCGAAGTCAATATTAAGGTTCGGGAAGCTTTCCCCCAGAAATGCATGAGTTTCGCAGAAATAGCGATAACGTGCCACAATTCTCTCTGCATTCTGATATTTGTCTTCCATGTCCTTCCATTTCAGTTCTTCAGGGAGACTATAATATTTTCCCTGACAGATCTGATCCAGATAGCCGCCCTCTACAGGTGTTCCATCAGAAAGCTTCTCAACTTCCGGTCTTCTTGCAATGACACACATCAGCGGTCTTCCAGTATTTTTATGATCCCAGTAATTACGGAATTTTTCTTTTGTTCCTTCCCAGTCTGTCTTGTATCCTTCGTCTGGTCCCGGAAGGCGGACAGAACTGATATCAACGGACGCACTGTCAAATTTTGGTGCCGCTTTTGTCTCCGATTTTACTCCGGATGTTTCTTCTGTATGCGCTCCTGTCGCCTTTACAGACACATCCTCCGCAACTTCTATATTATCAAATTCTCCTGCAGCAGCCCTTGCGCAGAAACCGGAATCTGCATATTCTTTTGCTTTTTCGGCAGCAGATGCAGCATCCTCCGTATAAGCGTCCGCACCGATCTCATCCGCAAATTCCTGACTGATCGGAGCACCGCCGACCATGATCTTGATACGATTACGGAAAGGCTGTTTCAAAAGAGCCGCAACGGTGTCACGAAGAGATGGCATCGTGGTAGTCAGAAGGGCGGAAAGTGCCACGATCGTAGCCTCTTTGTGCTCTTTTACCACTTCGATAAAGCGTTCGATCGGTACGTCCACACCAAGGTCAATGACCTCAAATCCGGCGCTCTCAAACATCATGCCAACCAGATTCTTGCCGATATCATGAAGATCTCCCGCTACTGTTCCAAGAATAATCGTTCCTGCACTTCCGGCTTCTCCGGTGGCAAGATACGGCTTCAGAACTTCTACTCCTGCCTTCATGGCACGTGCTGCAGCCAGCATCTGCGGAACAAAAATAATCTCTTTCTTGAAATTCTCACCAACCACAGCCATAGCACCGATCATACCGTCATTCAGGATTGCAGTCGGATCACAGCCGGCATCAATGGCTTCCTGAACGCAGCGGCCGATCTCCTTGTTTTTACCATCCTGTGTTGCTTTGAAAACCGCCTGTATTTTTTCATCCATAGGAGACGCCGGAGCTGCTGCTTCTTCTTCCACAACTTTTGCTGTAAACTTATCTATATATTTCAGACAATACTCATCCTGTTCAAGAAGAGCATTTGTCGCATAGATCATACCGATCATATTTTTGTTTGTAGGGTCAACGATCGCGCTGTCCATGCCTGCATTCATTGCCAGGACCATAAATGCCTGGTTGATATTCTTTCTAACCGGAAGTCCGAACGAGATATTGGAAAGTCCGCTGGTGATGTGGATTTCCGGATATTCCGCCTTGATCTGACGACAGCAGTCTGCAAATACAGTCAGTGCAGTCTGGTCTGTAGACAGAGTCACAACCAGAGGATCAATATGTAATCTGTTCGGTGCAATATGATATTCTTTTGCTTTTTCCATGATTCCGTGGAACACTTTCATACGACGTTCTACAGAATCCGGAATTCCGTCGTTATCACAGAGAAGTGCCACACATTCCCAGTCCGTATCCGCAATTACCGGGAAAATCGTGTCAATCTTATCTCCTTCCAGGGACACGGAATTCACAAGTCCCGGACGTTTGCAGAATGGTATTGCTGCTACGCAGGATTTTGCGCTTGGACTGTCCACACAGATTGGTGTATCTGTCACTTCCTGTACAAGGTCAATCATCCATTTCAAAGTTTCTACTTCCACGTCCTCTTCCACGGACGCACATACATCCAGAAATGTAGCTCCTGCTTCTGCCTGCATTCTGGCTCTTTCTCTGATCAGGTCCGCATCCCGCTCAGCAATGGCTCTGGCAACTGACGGAATAGAACCGTTCAGTTTTTCCCCAATAATAATCATGGCTTTTCCTCCTGAAAATAATACATTGTTTTTGCCTGATCTCATTTTATAACAAAGGCGGAAAATGCCGCTTCCTTTTTTTTTCGATTCATATGTACTATTTTATGATATTTATTTATCCTCCGGATGGTTTTTATCATGGAAAAAGGCGGAGTACCTTTTTATGATACAAAAAAAGCTCCCTCAGGAGCTTTTTTCATATCATTATTAGTCTTCTACTTTAATGATTTCTTTCTTGTTGTAGCTTCCGCAAGCCTTGCAAACTCTGTGAGGCATCATCAGTGCACCACATTTGCTGCATTTTACCAAGTTCGGAGCGCTCATTTTCCAGTTAGCTCTTCTCTTATCACGTCTTGCTTTAGATGATTTATTCTTTGGACAGATGGACATATGTTACACCTCCTTAAATTTACTAAATATATCACTGATAGCTGCCATGCGGGGATCCTTGGGTTCCTCTACGCAATCGCAGGGACCATAGTTGAGGTTCTTCCCACACTGGCTGCATAATCCTTTGCAGTCTTCTTTACATAAGACCTTCAAAGGCCAGCTCATCAGTACCTCAAGATAGACCAGCCGGTCCACATCCAGGTCCATACCTGTGAGATAGCTTTTCTCATCCAAATCATGAATCCGATCTTCATCCGTAAGCTTCATATCAAGCTTCCTCTTAACAGAAAGAGGTATGCTGACAGCCACATCCTCCAGGCACCGGTCACAGGGAATACCAACGGTAATCTCTCCTGTTCCTTCAAGCTCAAGAACTTTATTGCCCGTATTCGTAATGGTAAGCTCTATCGGATTCTTATGAAGAATCGGAAAGCTTCCCGACTGGAAGGTAATCGTATCCATCTCAAGTTCAACAGAGTGCTGGACACATTTCCCATCGCAGGATGAAATCTCTGATAAATGTATCTGCATAATTATCTCCTATCCACACCTAATAAATTATACATATCACACCAGTATTTGTCAACGAATATTTTTCTGTATCTGAAAAATTTCCCGATATTCAAAGAGGTGCGCCAAAATCTGGCGCACCTCCTCATGTACTTCAGCCTGCAGAAAAAGTTCCGACTGTTTCCTGCATGGTAAACGCTGAATAAAATTTCCGGAATTTAAACAAGTGCTACAGTTTCTCTGCAGATTGCAAGTTCTTCGTTAGTCGGGATGACAGCAACTTTCACTTTGGAATCCGGTGTGGAGATTACCATTTCCTCGCCGCGTTTGCTGTTTGCTTCAGCGTCGATGGTAATTCCAAGATATCCAAGATAAGAGCATACGGTCTCACGAACGTTGCCTGCATTCTCACCGATACCGGCAGTAAATACGATCGCGTCAACACCGTTCATGGCTGCTACATAACCACCGACAAATTTAGCGATACCATAGCAGAGAACATCGTATGCATTCTTAGCGTCTTCATTGCCTGCTTCGATTGCTGCGTCGATATCACGCATATCGCTGGATACGCCTGACATACCCTGCAGACCGGATTTCTTGTTCAGAACATTCATGATACCTGTGATATCCAGGTTCTCTTTCTTTGCAATGTATTCCATGATAGCCGGGTCGATGTTTCCGGAACGGGTTCCCATAACAACACCTTCCAGAGGAGTAAGACCCATGGTAGTATCTACACATTTGCCGTTCTTCACTGCGCTGATGGAGGAACCGTTGCCAAGGTGACATACGATTACCTTAGAGTTGTCCTTGTCAAGGCCAAGGAAATCAATGGCACGTTTGGATACAAAGCTGTGTGATGTTCCGTGGAAGCCATATCTTCTTACTTTATAATTCTTGTAGTATTCGATCGGAAGTCCATACAGATATGCTTTAGCAGGCATTGTCTGATGGAAAGCAGTATCAAATACGCCCACCTGCGGTACGCCCGGCATCAGTTCCGCACAAACACGGATACCGATCAGGTTCGCCGGATTGTGAAGAGGAGCAAGGTCATTACATTCTTCTACTGCTGCGATCATCTCATCAGTGATAACAGCAGAGGAAGCAAATTTCTCACCGCCGTGTACGACACGGTGACCGATTGCATTTACTTCCGCAAGGCTTGCGATCGCGCCTGTTTTCTCATTGGTCAGAGCATCCAGAACCATCTGGATCGCTTCTTTATGTGTCGGCATTGCAGCTTCTGTGATCTCTTTGTCACAGCCTGTTTTCTGATATACAAGTCTGCCGTCGATACCGATTCTCTCACAGAGACCTTTTGCAAGAACAGCCTCTGTATCGGAGTTAATGAGCTGATATTTCAGGGAAGAACTTCCACAGTTAATTACCAATACATTCATGATTTTACTCTCCTATATAAGATTAATACTTTAAATTATAATGCCAGGGGCAGGCATGTCTGCCCCTGCTATCATATTACTGAATTATTTGTCTGCAGCCTGGCACTGTACTGCTGTGATCGCAACAACACCAACGATATCGTCTGCAGAGCATCCGCGGGACAGGTCGTTAACCGGTTTAGCGATACCCTGGGTAACAGGTCCGTAAGCTTCTGCTTTTGCAAGACGCTGAGCAAGTTTGTATCCAATGTTTCCTGCATCAAGATCCGGGAAGATCAGGACATTTGCCTTGCCTGCCACATCACTGCCGGGTGCTTTGGATGCGCCTACGCTTGGTACGATAGCTGCATCAAGCTGGAATTCGCCGTCCAGTTTCAGTTCCGGATGTTCTTCTTTTGCAATTCTGGTAGCCTCTACAACTTTGTCTACGTCTGCGTGTTTTGCGCTGCCCTTGGTGGAATGAGAAAGCATTGCAACAACCGGCTCTTCCTGTACAAGAAGCTGGAAGGATTCTGCGGAAGAAGCTGCGATAGCTGCAAGTTCTTCCGGATTCGGGTTCTGAACAAGACCGGAATCGCCGAATACGAACGCGCCGTTTGCGCCATATTCACAATCCGGAACAACGATCAGGAAGAATGCGGATACAAGTTTGGTACCCGGTTTGGTCTTCAGGATCTGGAGACATGGTCTTAAAGTATCAGCTGTGGAATGACATGCACCGGAAACCATACCGTCTGCATCACCCATTTTTACCATCATAACGCCATAGTATAAGTACTGGTTAAGAAGGATATCCTTTGCCTGCTCAGGGGTCATGCCTTTTTTCTGACGTAATTCTACTAATTTGTCAATGTAGCCCTGAGTCTTCTCAGATGTAGCAGGATCCACGATCTGTGCTCCGGAAATATCATAGCCGCCTTCTGCAGCGCTCTTCTTAACGGTCTCTTCGTTACCAATGAGAACTACTTTTGCAATTCCTTCTTTTAAAATTTTCTCTGTTGCATCCAGAGTTCTCATATCTTCTGTCTCCGGAAGAACAATTGTTTTTACACTAGCTCTTGCTCTGTCTTTCAGTACATCAATAAATCCCATGATTAAATGGCTCCTTTCATTTTTCGTAGCTGGTTTTATTATAACCCCAGACTCCTTGTATTTCAAGCTTTTCCATGGTAGAATATGCCACAGAATCGTATTTTTTGAAGTGCAATTTTCAATAAAAGTCCCAGTCAGCAATCAACTTTTATTTATAAGTGATGTCTGCGTCAGCAGACATTTCCGTAAAAGTCCCGTACAGACACGTTAGATTTCTTTCAGGAGGTTTTATGAAGACAGCTGGAATCATTGCAGAATACAATCCTTTTCACCAGGGACATCAGCGACAGATTTCTTTTATTCGCGAACAGCTCGGAGCAGATTATATCATTGCCGTAATGAGCGGTGATTTTGTACAGCGCGGAACACCTGCCCTTCTTCCCAAACACGCACGGGCCGAAGCAGCACTTCGCTGTGGTGTCGATCTGGTTCTGGAGCTTCCTGTCTCCTGCGCAACCGCCAGTGCGGAATTATTTGCCCGGTGCGGTGTAGACATTCTGGACGGAATCGGTGTCACAGATTATCTTTGTTTTGGAAGTGAAGAAGGAGAAATTCCTATATTCTTAAAAACAGCCGAACTTCTCACAGAAGAACCGGAAGAATACAAAATCCGGTTAAAAGCAGCGCTCAGAACCGGTACGACTTTCCCTGCAGCAAGAAGCCAGGCTCTTGCTTCCTGTGCTCTTCCCTATGGTATTACAACGGATCCGGATTCTTATAACCATTTTCTTTCGGAACCGAATAACATTCTAGGAATCGAATACTGCAAAGCTCTTCTTGGCAGAAAAAGCCGCATACAGCCAGTTACCTTGAAGCGTATCGGAGCAGGATATCACGAGCAGAATCTCTCACCGGAAAGCGCACCTTCTGCATCCGGCATCCGCGCAGCCCTGAAGAAACACCATTCCACTGATTTCCAGGGGCTTCTGCCGGAGTCCTCACTGGAAGTACTGAATTCTTCAGTCGCAAAAAATCGGATTATCTTTGAGGAAGACCTAAACCTGCTGCTTGCCTATTGTCTCTTTTCAGAAACAAAGGAAAGCCTCTCTCAGTATCTGGATGTTTCACCGGAACTGGCTTCCCGCATAATCCGTCTGCGCAATCAGTATTCCGGTTTTCTGCAATTTGCCGCTCTTCTGAAAACAAAGGAACTGACCCAGACAAGAATCCAGCGCGCGCTTCTCCATATTGTACTTCACATCCGGACTGTCCCGGATTCTCCGGGTTATGCCCGGGTACTCGGATTCCGCAAAAGCGCGGCTCCTCTCCTTTCCGCCATAAAAAAAGAGGGCACCATCCCTTTGCTTACCAAAACCGCTGATGCCGCACAGCTTTTACCAAAAAAGACATTTCAGACATTAGAAGAAACTGTTTTTGCCTCCAATATCTATGAAACCCTTCTTTCAGCCAAAAGCCACACGTCCTTTATTCATGAACATCAAAAGCCCGTCATCATTCTCTGACGGGCTTTTTTATATTACAGCTTTTTATATTACATTTTTTATATCACAACTTTGCTGCTATTTCTTTTTGGAAAGAAGAATTCTGTCGTTATCCAGTTCCTTACCTGCGCCGGCATTGAACTTTTCCAGAAGACCGTCTACAGTCAGTCCCTCACGTTCTTTACCGCTGATATCCAGTACGATATTTCCGGAATCCATCATCAGTGTACGGTTTCCAAGTTCCAAAGCAGAGTGCATATTATGTGTGATCATCAGACAAGTCAGATGATTCTCCTCCACAATTCTCTTCGTCATATTCAGTACTTTTTCCGCTGTTGCCGGATCCAGAGCAGCCGTATGTTCATCCAGAAGAAGAAGCTTCGGCGGATCCATGGTAGACATCAGAAGCGTCAGCGCCTGTCGCTGTCCGCCGGACAGAAGTCCTACCGGCTGGCTCATCCGGTTTTCCAATCCGATATCAAGAAGTGCCAGCTGTTCCCGGAATCTTTCTTTGTCTGCCTTTGATATATGAGAAAGCCATCCACCGGAACCTGCCGCAAGAGCAAGATTTTCTTCAATACTCATTCCCGGTGCACTTCCGCGCATGGGATCCTGATACAAACGTCCGATGCTTTTGGCCCGGACATGCTGCGGCTGAAATGTAATATCCACACCATCCAGTACTACAGAACCGGAATCTGTCAGAAAATCTCCGCAGATTGCATTAAACAGCGTGGACTTTCCTGCTCCATTGGAACCGATAATTGTAGCAAAATCACCTTTTTTCAGATGAAGGGAAAGGTCTTTGACCGCAACTTTTTCATTGACTGTCCCGGGATTAAAAGTTTTTGAGATATGATTCAGTTTCAGCATAACTCAAATCCCTCCCTTCTTATGCGTCAGTCTTCGTCTGATCTGCGGCCACTGGCTCTTCAGATACGGCCCGGAAATCGCCAGTACAACAATGATCGAAGATACCAGTTTCAGCATAAATGCCGGCATATTGAAACGAAGTGCAATGGTATATACCAGACGGAAAATCACAGCACCAAGTACCATGCCAACCGCTCTTTTCAAAATTCCGCCCCGTCCCATAACAGTGCCTCCGATCAGCAGTGATGCCAGCGCAATCGTTACCATACCCTGACCGATATTAATATCCACGGATTTCTGCGACTGAGCCAGCAGACATCCGGAAAGCGCAGTAAATGAGTTTGCAATACACAGACCCACAATTGTTGTAAATACCGGGTTAATAGAAGAAGATTTTACCATATCCGCATTATTTCCTGTTGCCCGGATTGCAAGACCCAGGCGCGTCTTCAGGAAGAATACCAGAAATGCTACAACACAGATGACTGCAATCAGTCCGATGATCAACTCTGTCTGTGCAGCGAACGGTGTACTGGAAAGAGCTTCCTTCATCATACTGAATACTGTTGTCGTCTTATTCATATTCAATAAGGACGAGCCGCCCATCACAGCAATATTAATGGAATACAGTCCGGTATTCACAATGATTCCGGCCAGAAGGCTTTCCACTCCCAGCTTCGTCTGAAGAAATGCCGTCACAAATCCCGAACAGACACCCGCCAGCATTGCTGCAAAAACAGAGAGAAACGGATGTCCGCTGATTGCAACTGCGGCTCCCACTGCGGCTCCCAGAGTAAAACAGCCGTCAGTGGAAAGGTCACAGACATTTAACATAGAATAACTCAAAAACAGTGCCAGCACTGTCAGCGAACAGATCAGACCAAGCTTCAGGGCTGTCTGCCCAAGCGCAAGTGCAGTTGTCAGTGTCACAATTCTTACCTCCCGGTATCTAATAATTTTTTACTGTAATTCATCAAAGCTTTCTGCAGTTGTAATTTCATTTACCTGAGTGCAGAGAGGCTCAAATGCTTTTTTAACTGTTTCAAAATCAAGTCCAAGACCTTCACATGTTTCCGTATTTACGGTTGCAGTACCATTATCAAAGGTTTTCACAGGTGTTGCTGCAGGGTCTGCGCCGTTGATCAGGATATCTGCAACCATATCAGCTGTTTCCACGCCAAGGTTTGCATAATCAACACCATATCCTACAAATGCTCCGTTCAGCGCAAAGGAATCTGCACCGGTATAATGAGGAATCTTTGCATTGATGAATGTTTCGTAAATGGAAAGCTCTGCTGTCATGATCGTATTGTCTGTCGGTGTAAAAACGGCATCCACTCCGTCAGCAACCAGTGCTTCAGCAGCAAGCTGGACCTCATCTGTCGTCGTTCCGGTACGCTCTACATATTCTATTCCGTTTTCTTCCAGATATGCCCGTGCGGCTTCAATAGCTGCTGTAGAGGCATCCTGTCCCACATCATACAGAAGACCGATTTTATCCGCATCCGGATCTGCTGCAAAAATCAGATTCATAATGGATGCTGTATCCAGATAATCAGAAGTTCCTGTAATATTGGCTCCCGGTGCATCATTAGATTCTACGATTCCTGCACCTTCCGGATCAGATACAGCGGAAAATACTACCGGAGTATCGGTTCCTTCTGTCGCTGCCTGCATACGCATTGCCACAGGAGTTGCGACACCTACCATCAGGTCCACTCCGTCTGCCTGGAAATCAGAAATGATCTGATCCATAACAGATGCGTCTGCATTACAGTTGTCATAAGAAATGTCAAATGTTACGCCCTGTTCTTCTCCGATCTCTGCCAGACGGCTCTGAATATTTTCCACAATCTGGTTCAGAGATGCATCATCTACATAATTACAGATGCCTACTTTAAAATCATCCGCCATAACGGTATTTGCCATCATCATAGATGCGATTACAGTTACAGATGCACATGCAAGAATTCTTTTTTTCATAGTCTTTTCTCCTTTTCTGATGGCGATTGTGAATGCACGAAGTGCAAAACAATCGACTTTTTGATTCGTGATATCTGTGCTGACAGACATCTCCGTTTAGTTTCAAAGGATAACTGATGATTTTGCAGGACGCTTTTGTATTCCGGAAATCTGCCGGAGCTTTTCTCCGTATACGTTTTTGCATTATAGAAAAAGTGTGGAACACTGTTATTTTGCCCTCCGTTCACAGCAACACGCTTCTCCGTAGATTTCCTGTCAACGGTAACAGTCTTTTTCTTATAATACAAAAAACCGTCCCAGATTCTTCATCTGAGACGGTAATAATTACTTATTATCGCGGTACCACTCAACTTGGCGTATCGCCCACTTTCTCACGTACTATCATACGTTCCTGATTGATAACGGGTTCGGTTCCCGGCGTCTCCTACTGTGGATGAGATATCAGCCTCTTCAGATCCGCCCTCAAAAGTCCATTCAGCACTCTGCTCTGTACTGCAATCCCACCGCCTGCAGTTCTCTGTGACATTACATTGAATGCTTACTACTCTTTCTCATCGGTTTTATCCTTTATTGTTGTAAAGTATAACACTGAGCATTTGCTTTGTCAACCATTTCTTCAGAACTTTTCTTTTTTTCTTCAGGGCTTTTCTATCAGTTCTTAAAGCTGTGGATCGGTGCCGGGATGCGTCCGCCGCGCTCCACAAAAGCATCACAGGAGAACTGGTTCACCGGCATGATCGGTGCATAGCCGAGAAGTCCGCCGAATTCCACGGTTTCTCCAACGCCCTTGCCGATTACAGGAATCACACGGACAGCGGTTGTCTTCTGATTTACCATACCAATGGCTGCTTCATCTGCAATAATTCCGGCAATGGTAGATGCTTTGGTATCCCCCGGAATCGCAATCATATCAAGACCTACAGAGCAGACACAGGTCATTGCTTCCAGCTTCTCAATGGTAAGTGCCCCTGCATTTACCGCATCGATCAGTCCCTGATCTTCACTGACAGGAATGAAGGCGCCGCTCAAACCGCCGACTGCAGTTGCCGCCATAACACCGCCTTTTTTCACCTGGTCATTCAGAAGTGCGAGCGCTGCTGTAGTTCCCGGTGCGCCAACTCTCTCAAGACCGATTTCTTCAAGAATTTCCGCAACACTGTCGCCAATGGCAGGAGTAGGTGCAAGAGAAAGGTCTACAATTCCAAAAGGAACATTCAAACGTTTGGACGCTTCCTGTGCCACAAGCTGACCTACACGTGTCACCTTAAATGCCGTACGTTTGATTGTCTCGCAAAGAGTTTCAAAATCAGCCCCTCTTACTTCTTTCAGAGCCGTTTTTACAACACCAGGTCCACTGACACCTACGTTGATAATACAGTCTGCTTCTGTCACACCGTGGAAAGCACCTGCCATAAAAGGATTAACATCCGGTGCATTGCAGAATACTACCAATTTTGCACAGCCAAGAGAATCCTGCTCTCTGGTTGCTTTTGCAGTTTCCAGGACAATTTCACCCATAAGCTTCACTGCATCCATATCAATGCCGGTCTTGGTGGAACCTACATTTACAGAACTGCAGACACGTTCCGTAACAGCCAGCGCCTGCGGGATAGAACGAATCAGCAATTCTTCCGCAGGGGTCATCCCCTTGCTCACAAGAGCGGTGTAGCCACCGATAAAGTTCACGCCAACTTTTTTGGCCGCTTCATCCAGTGTTCTGGCAATCGAAACAAAATCTTCGGAACTCTTACAGGCTGCGCCTCCGATCAGTCCGATGGGTGTTACAGAAATACGTTTATTTACAATCGGAATTCCATATTCCATAGAAATCTTTTCACCAGTGCTTACCAGATCTCTGGCGCGTGTGGTGATTTTATCGTATATTTTGCGGTTCATCGTTTCCAGGTCACTGTCAATACAGTCCAGAAGACTGATACCCATGGTAATGGTACGCACATCCAGATTTTCCTGTTCGATCATCTTATTGGTCTCATTTACTTCGAAAATATTAATCATAAGTCATTCTCCCCGGAATTATTCTCTCGTTCAAACCGTGCCGGATCTCACCCGGATCAGACACACTCTGCCATCAGATTCTGTGCATTTTGTTAAAGATATCTTCATGCTGGCAGCGAATCAGTACTCCGATTTCATCTCCAAGCACACCAAGTTCTTTGGAAATGGTTCCGGTATCTTTTTCTGAAGCGCTGGTGTCAGCAACCATCATCATGTTAAAGTAGCCCTGAACGATTGTCTGGGAAATATCCAGAATGTTTACATTGTTTTCAGCAAGATATGTACATACTTTTGCAATGATTCCTACGGTGTCATTTCCTACTACTGTGATAATTGTTTTCTTCATGGTATTTTCCTTTCTATACAGTAATCAGTTCTGATATGCAATCCCTCTTCGCCACCTGGATTTTAAAATCCCGGGACTTGTACGGGTTATCGCCAAGTGTTACTTCCGAGCAGACTGTTTCGTATGCCAGCTCTTCATAATTATTCTCTTTGCTCAGATGGCCAAGGAAAATGGCCTTCATATTGTCATGGAGAAGCCTGCAGAGAAGTCTTCCTGCATTTTCGTTGGACAGATGTCCCCGGTCTCCCATGATTCTCTGTTTCAGATAATACGGATATTTTCCCACCTGAAGCATCCGGACATCGTGATTGGCTTCCAGAAGCAGCGCATCCAGATTCTGAAGATGGTCGATGATGTATTCATTATATTTTCCAAGGTCTGTGGCAATTCCCACAGACTGATTTCCGCATTCCAGACGATAGCCTACCGGCTGTGCGGCATCATGCGGGATTGTAAAAGGATTGATGGTAAGATCTTTGATCTGAAATGGTTCGTCTTCCCGGATCTCATGAAAAATCCCTTCCGGAAGCTTCCCAAGTCCGCCTGTCCGTTCGATCGCATCTACCGTACCGCCTGTGGTATAGATGGGAATCTCATATCTTCTCGCCATGACTCCAAGGCTTTTGATATGATCTGAATGTTCATGTGTGATCAGAATTGCATCAATATCCCTGCCCGTCAGATCCACGCTGTTTAATCCCTGTTCGATTCTTTTACCGCTGATTCCAACATCCACAAGGACATGGGCGCAGTCCGAACCCACATAGATACAGTTCCCGCTGCTTCCGCTGGCAATACTACAAAGTCTCATTTCGTTTTATCCCTTCTTCGATCTGTTCATAGGTCACAGAGAGATCACCATTATTTTCTACTACATAATCCGCATGTGAACGAAAAAAAACCTCCGTTGCCTGATTGCGGATGATGCTCTCTGCCTTTTCTCTGGTATAGCCGCGACTAGTCATCAGTCTCTGGATACGGATATCCGCATCTGTATGGACATACCAGATTTCATCACAGAATTCCTCATAATGATCTTCCAGAAGGAGAGCAGCCTCCACAACAGCAAGCTGTCTGCCATGGTCTCTCTCTTCTTCAAGACGCCTGCGGATATATTTCTTCACTGCCGGATGAATGATTCCGTTCAGTCTGGCAAGCATCTCCCCATTACTGAATACTACATCGGAAACCCTCTTCCGGTCAATGGTTTTATCATTTTTTATAACATCTTTTCCAAATAGCCCGATGATTTCATCGTAGCAGGGGCCATCCGGTTCCATCACCAGATGACCGATTTTATCTGCCTCAAGCACACAGGCCTCCAAATGCGATTCCATATAATTGAGGACTGTGCTTTTTCCGGCTCCTACACCGCCGGTAATTCCAATTGTTTTCATTTGTCTGATTCCATTTTGTACTCTTATTTGTGTTTTTTATTTCTGTTGATTTTATACTTCTTTTTTGGTAATTCTTTTGATTTTTCTATTTCTCTCAAATTTATGCTTCTTGTGATTTTTTCACTTCTCTCAAATTTCTATTTCTTATATTTTTGTACTTTTCTCAAATTCTGTAATTCTTATGATTTTTATACTTTTCTCACGTTTTGTAATTCTTTTAAACCTTATACTTCTTTATTATTTCGCTTCGTACCAGTTCGCACCCTCGTGCATATCAACTTCCAGTTCTACGGCAAGATGCGCGGCACCTTTCATTTCTTCTTCCAGAATACAGGATACTGCTGCCAGTTCTTCCTTTTTCGTTTCGATGAGAAGCTCATCATGAACCTGAAGAACCAGTCTGGACTCCAGGCCTTCCTGAGACATTCTTGCACGGACACGGTTCATCGCAATCTTAATAATATCCGCTGCCGTCCCCTGAATGGGAGAATTCATTGCCACACGCTCACCGAATGACCTCTGCATAAAATTGCTGGATTTCAGCTCCGGAACCGGACGTCTCCTGCCAAACATCGTCGTCACATAACCTTTTTCCCGGCCTTCCTGAACCATACTATCCAGAAAGCCCTTGATTCTCGGATACGTTTCAAAATATTTTTCAATATACTGTTCTGCTTCTTTTCTGGTAATGCTCAGATCCTGGCTCAGTCCGAACGAACTTATCCCATAAACAATTCCAAAGTTCACAGCCTTCGCATTTCTTCGCTGAAGAGAAGTCACCTCATCAAAAGGCACATGAAACACCTGAGAAGCCGTCAGCCTGTGAATATCCTGTGCCTCTTTATATGCCTGAATGAGTTTTTCGTCTCCGGACATGTGTGCCAGCACACGCAGCTCGATCTGCGAATAATCGGCATCCACAAAAACAAAACCATCATCCGGCACAAATACTTTGCGAATCAGTCTTCCTAATTCCATACGAACCGGAATATTCTGCAGATTCGGCTCTGTACTGCTGATCCTGCCGGTTGCCGTAATCGTCTGATTAAATGTAGAGTGAATACGGCCATCTTCTCCGATCACATTTCCAAGCCCATCGGCATATGTGGATTTCAGCTTGGTAAGCTGACGATATTCCAGAATATCATTGACAATTGGATGATCCGGTGCCAGCTTCTCCAGAATATCTGCAGCTGTGGAATAACCGGTTTTTGTCTTTTTGCCGCCCGGAATTCCCATCTTTTCAAACAGAATCACTCCCAGCTGTTTTGGCGAATTTATATTAAATTCCTCTCCGGCCTGCTGATAGATCAGCTTTTCCAGCTCACTGATACGGACTGTCAACTTTTCTCCATAGGCTTTTAGTTCTTCCCCTTTGACACGGATTCCCCATTTTTCCATGGAATCCAATGTAAAGACCAGAGGGATTTCAATTTCTTCATATACCTTCCACATGTCGGTATCCTTCAGTGCCTGTGTCACCGGTTCCCGGCATGCAAGAACCGTATAAGCTGTATAACAGGCAAGATTCATCAAACCATCCATTCCTTCTTCCCATGCTCTGGAAACCGCCGTTTTGCCCAGAAGATCTTCTCTGGTAGGCAGAAGGAGTCCGTCAAGATATTCTCTTGCAATATCGTCAAACGTATAAGAGGACTTCAGCGGATTCAGCAGATAAACACCTACTCCCGCATCAAAAACCATAGATGATTTCTCAATAGAAACGTGCTTCAGCACAGCTTTCATATCCATTGCGCAAATGACAGAGGTTCTGGAAAGTGACTGGATTTTTCCACACAGATACTCTCCTGTGAGAAGTCCTTCTACCGGTATATAATACGTTTCTTTTTTGTCCAGAGAAAGTCCCACGCCATAGACCCGTTCATAATCCGCCATAAAAGCCAGACCTACAGCATCTTTCTCTGCTGCTTTTTCAAAAAGAGCTTCCACTCCGGAAAGATCATTACAGATAAAGAAATCCTGTTCCAGAGAATTTTCTGCTGTGGATTCTTTTTCAAATCTTCCCAGAAGATTTTTAAATTCCAGTTGTCTGCACAGTTCGTAGGCTTCTTTTGTATACAGATTTTCCATTCTGGCATCCTCATAAGAGAACTCCAGCGGGCTGTCCGTATTGATAGTTGCCAGTGTTTTACTCAGAGATGCCATATCATAGTGGAGACGCAGAGATTCTCTCGCTTTATTCGGCTTGACCTCTTCCAGATGTGCATAGGCATTCTCAATAGAACCGAATTCCACTACCATCTTCGTCGCTGTTTTTTCTCCCACACCGGGAATACCGGGAATATTGTCGGAACTGTCTCCCATAAGAGCTTTCAGTTCAATGATCTGAGGCGGGGTTACCTGATATTTCTCCAAAACCTGCTGCGCATGGTAATCCTCGATCACGGTCTTTCCTTTGGTCGTTTTCGGAAGTCGGATCATAACTTTTTCTGTAGCAAGCTGAAGAAGGTCACGGTCACCGGAAAGAATCGTTACATCCATTCCTTTGGCTTCACTTCTTCGTGCAAGCGTACCCAGAAGGTCGTCTGCTTCATATCCTTCCATTGTCACGATTTTGATTCCCATAGCTGTCAGCATTTCCTTCATAAGAGGAACCTGTTCCCGCAGTTCTTCCGGCATTGCTTTTCGCGTTCCCTTGTATGCGTCATAAAGTTTATGACGGAATGTCGGTGCATGAAGATCAAATGCCACGGTAAGATAATCCGGTTTCTCCTCTTCCAAAATGCGAAAAAGAATATTTAAAAACCCATACACTGCTCCTGTATGTTTTCCTTCTGCATTTGTCAGATCCGGGAGTCCATAAAATGCCCTGTTCAGTATGCTGTGTCCGTCTATCAATAAAATTTTATCGCTCATTTTTCCTCCTGAATCCCGCAGGTTTTATAAAAACTGTCTGATCTGCGTTACTATAAAAACAAAAAAGAAAGTCACTACGCCGATCAGTATCACAAAAAGAATCGCTGACAGAACGTTCGTCACCTTTTTCTTGTATATGTATCTCTTTTCCTTCCGGATATCCTGTTCCAGAAGATGTTTAAAATCAAGCATCGGATCTTCTTCATCCTCATCAAGCTGAAGCATCGCTTCATGAACAATGAAATAGGTCTCCAATTCCTCATAACAGGAGCTGCAGGATTCCAGATGCTCCAGAAATTCTTCCAATTCTTCGAGCGTCAGTGTATGATTAATGTAACGTGTTACCATTTCTTCTGCTGTACGGCAATCCATCTCCTGTCAGCCTCCTTTCCCGATCAGATCATTACTCCGTTCATAATAACGTCAATTCTTCTTCATGATTATAACGGAAGAAGAAACAAAAAACAAGGGGCGTAAAAAAAGTGATTCCGGACATTTTCACATCCGTAAATCACTTTTTTCAATGTCATTTAATCTTGATGAACATACTGCCTCATTCCTTTTACTGCCTGTTCATACAGGTTCCATTTTCGAAGCAGAGATTATTCTCCTCAGAGGTTCTGCTGAAGTTCCGGCATGGGAGCCTCCAGAATTTTCATAAATTCTTCTCCTGTGATCGTCTCATGCTCATAAAGATATTTCGCAAGTTCATGGAGCTTACCAATGTTATCCTGAAGAATCTTCAGCGCTTTCTGATGCTGTCTGGATACCAGATCCACCACTTTTTTATCAAGTACTGTCTGCGTTTCAAAGGAACATGCAAGACTGGACTCTCCTCCGAGATACGGATTGGTTACATTTTCCATGGCAACCATGTCAAATTCATCACTCATACCATATCTGGAAATCATTGCTCTTGCAATCTTGGTCGCCTGCTCAATATCATTGGAAGCACCTGTGGTGATCGTATGGAAAATCAGCTCTTCCGCAGCACGGCCCCCTGTAAAGGTTGCAATCTTATTCTCCAGTTCCTCCTTGGACATCAGGAAATGTTCTTTTTCATCCACCTGCATGGTGTATCCAAGAGCACCGGATGTACGTGGGATAATCGTAATCTTGTGTACCGGTGCAGAATCTGTCTGCTTGGCTGCCACAAGAGCATGACCGATCTCATGATATGCAACAATCAATTTTTCTTTATTCGAAAGAACACGGTTCTTCTTCTGATATCCGGCAATAACTACCTCAATACTCTCTTCAAAGTCTGCCTGAGTTGCAAATTTTCTTCCGTCACGGACAGCACGAAGAGCTGCCTCATTAACGATATTGGCAAGTTCTGCACCGGATGCCCCCGCTGCCGCCTTGGCAATCTCATCAAAGCGAACAGAATCTGCGATTTTAATCTTCTTCGCATGAACTTTAAGGATTTCCTCACGTCCCTGCAGATCCGGCAGTTCTACCGGAATTCTTCTGTCAAAACGGCCCGGACGAAGCAGCGCCGGATCCAGGGAATCCGGACGGTTGGTTGCTGCCAGGATTACAACACCCTTGGAACCGTCAAAACCATCCATCTCTGTCAGAAGCTGATTCAATGTCTGTTCACGCTCATCATTGCCGCTGAAGCCTCCACCGTCACGCTTCTTACCAATCGTATCGATCTCATCAATAAATACGATACAGGGAGCCTTTTCGTTCGCCTGTTTGAACAGGTCACGTACCTTAGCAGCACCCATACCTACAAACATTTCCACAAATTCAGAACCGGAAATCGAAAAGAAAGGAACTTCCGCTTCTCCTGCAACTGCCTTCGCAAGAAGTGTCTTACCTGTTCCGGGAGGTCCTACAAGAAGAGCTCCTTTCGGCATAGAAGCACCGATTTCCGCATATTTATGAGGATTGTGGAGATAATCCACGATTTCTGTCAGCAATTCTTTGGCTTCGTCTTCACCGGCAACATCCGAAAATTTGATACCGCTGGTGGATTTTACATATACCTTGGCATTGCTCTTACCAAAGGACATCATTCCTCCAGGACCGTCCCCGCCCATGGAATTCATCATCTTCTTACTCAGCCAGCGGCCAAGGAAGATAAAAATAGCGATTGGAATCACATAACTGAGAATGATGCTTAAAAACAAGGACTGTCTCGCCGGCTCTGCTTCCTGCATATTAACGCCTGCCTGTCTCAGACGTTCCACAAGATTCGGATCATCCATAGCAACCGTTCTGCATTCCACCTGCTTGCCGTCTTTCTTCGCTACATAATAAATGTAATCTCCGTCAACGGTCACATCTGTCACATTTCCCCGATCCACATTATTCAGGAACGTGCTGTAATCCGTAGTAATGATACTGCCTTCCTGAACCATGGGAACCACCAGGAAATTCAACAGAAAAATCACTACAATGGCAATGATGTAATACACATACAATGGTTTCTTTTCTGGTTTCTTGTCTCCTAGATTCATATTGTTTCCTCCATATTATCTATGGCAAAATACAAAAAAATGTATTTCGATAGTTTATTTGAAATGTACCTTATCATTTTTACCAGAAAATTTCAATGCTTATTAAATAAAAATCATAAACTTTTCATAAACAATTCCGTCTTAAAGATTCCACAATTATCCCTTTTTTATATTACAGGAAAATGTGGAACACTTTCCTGTAATATAAAAAAGGGCAGAAGAGCATATCACTCAACTACCCATACGTTTTTATAATATCATAAAGCATATCCATAACATCAAAAAGATTTTTCTGAAAGATAATACGCTAAAATGTCAATAAATTCACTGTTGGTTGGTTTATAGATCAAAGTATATCCTGCAATTTTATCCAATTCTTTTTTATTTGTTTCCCAGCAGATATTTACCACCGTTCGAATATCATGTTCAATATTGGTAGGTGTCGAATTAAATTTCTTTGCCAGATAAGGATAAATATCTTTTGTAATTTTCATAGAGTCATGGCGTGTAGCCATTTCCATATTAATTGCTTCTGCCACATAGCAATATCCCTTGTACTTCGATGTAACTCCCATTTTTCTGATTAAATCATACACGTTTTTCATCCCATTATTTGTTCCTCCTTTTTGTATTTTTCGAATCACCTCATCCCTCAATCATTTTTGTGAAAATATACTATTCACAACTATAGTATAAATAAAAAATAATATATTTGTCAACATAAATATGTGTAAATAATCAAACGTTTTATTATGTTTTCAGTGTTTTATATATAATACAACATTATTCAAAACACAAAATAATAATTATTTAGAATATAACAAAACATATTTTGTTTTATGCTTAGATATAAACAAAGCACCAACGAAGGATTTCCATTCTCCTCCGATGGTGCCTTTTATAATCACTTGTAAGCTTATCTTAGAGCGTGTCTGAAAATTGCTTTCCGACAGATGTGCGTCACAATTTGTGGGAAATTTGACTCAAATGAGGGAGGCATAGCGGGCTATATTGACCGAATGCGAGACAAATTTCCTGCAAAGTTGGGCGTACATATGACGGGAATGAATTTTCAAACACGCTCTAAAATAACTACCATTTAACCGCCTTGAATTCAGCGTATCAAAAACCCCCGTAAATCAAACGTTTACAGGGGTTAAGTAATGCCGGCAGTGGGACTTGAACCCACACGTAGTTGCCTACAACAGATTTTGAGTCTGCCTCGTCTGCCATTCCGACATGCCGGCTGACCCTTACGGACGAATTATATATTAACACAAATTACTTCTTAATGCAAGAATTTTAGAGAATTATATGAAAGATTTTTTTCTCCATTTTTTCACACCGGTATTTTAAGAAAACAACTGTAAACCATGTTTGGAAATTCCTTTCTCCATATTACCAGAAAACTCTGCTGATTTTTATTTCTGATATTACAGGAAATACAAAATACTCTTCTACAGCATGAGAAAGAATCCTGTCCGGAAGGCATTTTTATATCATAGGAAAATGCAAAGTACTTTCCTATTGATATAAAAACTCCGGGGAACTGCCATCAGAGATTTCTCTGTATACTGCTCCCCGGAGAACTTTTTATTTTGCATCAAAATCAATCTTATTATAAATATCAAAACAATCGAATGTCGCAAAATAATCTTTCGGTGTCTCTGCACGGCGGATCATTTCAAAGCTGCCATCCTCATGAAGAAGAATCTCTGCGGATTTCAGCTTGCCGTTGTAGTTATATCCCATAGCAAAACCGTGGGCACCTGTATCATGGATCACCAGAAGATCACCCTTGTCTACCTTCGGCAGATAACGGTCAATGGCAAATTTATCATTATTCTCACAGAGAGAACCTGTTACATCATACATATGATCACATGGCTGGTCTTCCTTACCCATCACAGTGATATGATGATAAGCGCCATACATTGCCGGACGCATCAGGTTTACTGCACATGCATCCACACCGATGTATTCCTTATGTGTGTGTTTTTCATGAATAGCTTTTGTCACAAGGCATCCGTACGGTCCCATCATAAAGCGGCCAAGCTCGGTATAAATCGCAACATCTCCCATTCCTGCAGGAACCAGTACTTCCTCATAAACTTTGCGGACACCTTCCCCGATTGCTTGGATATCATTCGGTGTCTGATCCGGTTTGTATGCAATTCCGATACCACCGGAAAGATTAATAAATTTGATATGTGCACCGGTTTCTTTCTGAAGTTTTACAGCAAGTTCAAACATGACTTTTGCCAGCATCGGATAATAATCGTTTGTTACCGTATTGCTTGCAAGGAAGGCATGAATACCGAATTCCTCTGCTCCCTTCGCTTTCAGGATACGAAATGCCTCAAAAATCTGTTCTGTAGTCATACCATATTTGGCATCACCAGGGTTGTCCATGATATCATTACTGATCTTAAATAATCCACCCGGATTATAACGGCAACTGATCGTCTTCGGAATATATCCCACTGCTTTTTCCACGCATTCGATGTGCGTAATCTCATCCAGATTGATAATACCGCCGATCTCGTTTGCATAATGGAATTCTTCTTCCGGTGTATCATTGGAAGAAAACATCACATCGCCCTCTTCGCAGCCAATCGCCTTGGAAAGCATCAGTTCTGTCATGGAAGAACAGTCACATCCACAGCCATATTCTCTTAAAATCTGGATCAGGTATGGATTCGGAGTCGCTTTTACCGCAAAAAACTCCTTAAATCCTTTATTCCATGAAAATGCCTCTTTTAATGCTTTTGCATTTTCACGAATACCTTTTTCATCGTAAAGATGAAACGGGGTTGGATATTTTGCAGTAATCTCCTGCAGCTTCTCCAGTGTAACAAATGGTTGTTTTTTCATTCTTTTCTCTCCTCGTATACCACACCTGATGTTTCGGGTAGCCGCTCACAGCTGCGGTGTAATTTATTATTTGACATGCTCATGAGTAAACAGATGATCCTGACAATATTCATAATTCCCATTACATCTGGAGCAAAAACGGAATTCCAGATTGGGATCATCCAGCTCTGTTCTGCCGCATATCGCACATTTATGTTTGGTCACTCCATTTCCTGAGGAGTTCACCCGGCTGCCTGCAACTGCCTTTTTGAACTGCTGTTTCCTGCGGATTTCTTTGGGATTGTAACGATAAAGATCCCGTGTACTCAGGAAATAAATCACAAAGTTCAAAAGAGAAGCCACGATCGGAACAGCCATAAACCACATACCACTCCGGATATAATTAAAAATATCATACAGAATCATAGCCACATAAAAGACAGCCATCCAACTCATTTTGATCGGAAGTACAAACATCAGAAGAACTCTCATATCCGGATAAGTAATTGCCAGTGCCAGGAAAATCGACATACTGATGTAATAAGTGGAATAAATACTTCCTCCGAGAGCTACCGTATAACCTTGAATATTCACATATCCGCCTGTAATAAAGTACAGCAGAAATGCACTGATCACTGTAAACAGAATTCCGGAAAAAATATACAGCGTATACCGGAATGATCCCCAGGTACGCTCCAGTGCCGTTCCGATTGGATAATAAAAGAACGCAATGGAAATCACGAACCAAAGAAGGCTCTGGGAACTCGGCGGATAAATGACCCATGTGACCAGACGCCAGATCTGTCCGTGCAGAATCTTCGATACATCCAGACTGAGCATACTCAATATCGCCGGATTTATATACATCAGAAGATATCCCACTGCATAGCAGATCACCACATACATGGTCAGATTGGGAATTCCATACCTGCCGTATTTCCTTTCTAATTTGTCAATCCATCTCATAAAAAATCCTTCATCTCCTTCATGATTGATAACCGGACCACAAATCATACAGTCCGTTCAAAATTCACATTCGGACAGCAGATCACCGTTCCGTTCAGAATTCATATTCAGACTGCAGTTCACCAGTCCGTTCAGGATAGATGTCCGGTACTTTCAGAAAAACCGTTTCTTTGAAAGTACGATCGCAGCGATGATACTGAGTGCCACCGAGAACAGAATAATAATCAGAAATCCCCACTGTGTAAAGGAAAACGGCATTCCGGCTGCATTCAGGTTCATTCCGTACGCACTGAAGATAATGGTAGGAATACTCATCACAATTGTAATGACAGACAAAACCTTCATGACGTCATTCAGATTATTGGAAATAACAGATGCAAACGCATCCATCATACTCTTTACAATTCCGCTGTAAATATTCGCCATCTCAATTGCCTGTGTATTCTCAATGATAACATCATCCAGCAGCTCCGTATCTTCCGGATACTTCTTAATGCTGTCAATCTTCATCAGTTTTTCCAGTACGGCTTCATTGGAACGAAGGGATGTCGTAAAGTATACCAGAGACTTCTCCAGCTCCAGAAGTTCGATCAGTTCCTGATTTCTGGGAGAAAGGTGCAGTTTCTCCTCCACCTGTTCACTCTTCTTATCTATGATACGCAGATAACGCAGATACATACTGGCATTGCGATAAAGGATCTGCAAAATAAATCGAGTCTTCATATAGGTATAAAAATTGCGCACACGACCTTCCATAAATCGCGTAAGTACCTGAGTATCTTCCAGGCAGACTGTGAAGATCATCTTGTCTGTCACAATAATGCCCAGTGGAATCGTACCATACCAGTCCTTATCGTTACGTTCCTCAATCATCGGAACATCCACAAGAATCAGGGTATACGTATCTTCCACCTGAATACGGGAACGTTCTTCCACATCCAAAGGGGCTCGCAGATCATCAACCTCTATATCAAACCGTTCTGACATTTCAAAAACTTCCGTAGCCGTAGGATTCGTCAACGCAATCCAGCACCCTTCCTGCGGTTCCTGAATCTGATGAATGGCTCCATCAATTGACTTAAACATCCGTATCACGATTTCACTTCCCTTCCACGATCTATTTCCCCGCCAAAATTCAAAAAAATTCTTTCTCCATTATAAAGAGTCGGAAGTTTTTTGTCAATTACAATGGTTATGGTTTACAAACTTTTTACAGTTCCTATAATGGTTATGGTTTACAAATTTTTGACAGTTCGCTATAATAATCAGGAATCGCATGCATTTTCTATATTACAGAAAGACGAGGATTATTATGGGAAAATCAACATTTGGAAATACATTTACCGTAACCACCTGGGGGGAATCTCACGGCAAAGCTCTGGGAGCGGTCATTGACGGCTGCCCTGCAGGACTGTCCCTCTGCGAAGAGGACATTCAGAAATATCTGAACCGGCGAAAACCCGGACAGAGCCGTTTTACCACTGCGCGAAAAGAAGACGACCTTGTAGAAATCCTCTCCGGCGTTTTTGAGGGCAGAACTACCGGAACCCCGATTTCTATTATGGTGCGAAACACGGATCAGCGTTCCAGAGATTATGGAAATATTGCCACATCCTACCGTCCCGGTCATGCGGATTATACCTTTGACCAGAAATACGGTTTCCGTGATTACCGCGGCGGCGGACGTTCTTCTGCAAGAGAAACTATCGGCCGTGTAGCTGCAGGCGCAATTGCCTCCAAAATACTCGGAGAACTGGGAATCCGTTTCTGTACATACAGTAAATCTATTGGATCTGTTTCCATCAGTCATATCGACCCTGAAGAAATCAACCGGAACGCTTTTTATATGCCGGACGCAGAAGCTGCCTCAAAAGCAGCCGCTTACCTGGAGGACTGTATGAGCCGCAAGGACAGCGCAGGTGGTGTTGTAGAATGTCGTATCACAGGCGTTCCTGCCGGTCTTGGAGATCCGGTCTTTGGCAAACTGGATGCCATTCTTGCCCAGGCTGTCATGTCGATCGGAGCTGTCAAAGCCGTGGAGATCGGTGATGGTACAGCTGTCACTTCTCTGAACGGATCCACGGATAATGACGGTTTCTGTATGAAAGACGGAAACATCACCAAAACCTCCAATCATGCCGGAGGAATCATGGGCGGCATCAGTGACGGAAGCGAGATTATTCTCCGCGCCTCCATCAAGCCTACCCCATCCATCAGCCAGCCGCAGCAGACGGTTTCCTCAGCAGGAGAAGAACTTTCTCTGGAAATCCACGGACGCCACGACCCCATCATCGTTCCAAGAGCAGTGGTTGTTGTGGAATCCATGTGTGCACTGACAATTGTGGACGCCCTTTTCTCCAACATGAGCGCACGAATGGATCGTGTGAAGGAATTCTATTCCGAACTATAAATTAAAATTCTGTTATTTTTCAGGAAAAAGTTTTTTCGTTGTCAAAAAACGGGGCTGCCAAAATGGCAATGCCCCGTTTTTCCTATTCCGGATCACTCCGGTTATTCTTCGTAATCATCCTCTTCAAAATCACCATCGTCCGGTATTTCCGGCTGATTTTCCAAATCCGGTACCGGCCAGATATGGATACTGTTCGGTGTCTCCACCTTCAGTGGTTTGCCGTGCATAACAATCAGATTCTTCTCATAATCCACCTTAAAGGTTGTAATGGAATTGCTTGCATGATTGGCAATTGCAATATGCTGGTTATCCGGGAAAATCACAAGGTCCTTCGGATAATCACCGCTGATAGGAAGGGTAAACTTCTTTTCCAGAAGACCTGTCTCCTGATCGATCTCATACATGGAAACAGTATTCTCACCGGCTGTAGTACAGAACAGATGCTTACCGTCCGGTGCCAGTGCAAGACCGGAAGCCGCATTATGGATCGCATCCTTATCATCGACCTTCCTGAGTGTGGAAATACTCTGAAGCAATTCAAATTCCGGTGTATTTCCGCTTCCGTCATAACTGTAGACCTTAATCTCATTACTCAGTTCAAACAGAAGATATGCAAAACGTCCATCTGCGCTGAAACGGATAATACGCGGACCGCTCTCACGCGGGCATCTCAAAATATCAACCAGTTCCAGTTTATGTCTTCTCTTATTGATCCGGTAAATTTTCACCTGATCAATGCCGTTATCTACTGCACAGAGATATTTGTTATCCGGTGTCGGACGTACGCAGTTGACATGGGGACGGAAATTACGTTCTGCCACACTTCCGAGACCTTTATGAAAAACACCATCCATCAGGCTTCCCAGTCTTCCGTCTCGGTGTGTATGTACAACTGTTACCTTACCATCATGATACCCGGCAACATACAGATATTTCCCATCTACGTCCGTAGCAAGAAAACAACCGCGCATTCCGTCAATATTTACACTGTTAATGCGCGTCAGATCACCATTCTCATCTCTCTCAAAAACAGCCACGCCCTCATCTTCAATGGAATAAAGGAATCTTCCATTCTTGGATATTGCCGTATGGGATGAATTGCTGACTTCCACCTCTGAACGTTCTTTCAAAGTTCCATCTTCCACATCTACATCATAGACATGGATACCTTTACTATTCCCATGTGTATAAGTTCCTACATAGGCTACATATTTCGTATTCTCCATAAGTACCGCCTCCTACTGTCCTGCCTCATCCGGCACATGTTTTCGTAAATAATAGTTCAAAAACGATGCACCAGTATCGAACCGCTCATATCTTTTGTCATTATAGCACAAAGATTTCACAAGAACAAGATTTCTGTCCTTATCCCATGTATTTTCTCAGATGCATCTGAACCTGATCCGGCAATTCCTTCAATCGGTTCTTTTCCGCTTTTCCAATTATTCATCAGTTTTCCCGGATTTTTCCGATTCTTTTTCCAGTTCTTCCTGCTCTGTTCCCATTTGATGCTTACAGGCATTTCTTCATGGCTTCGAGAGTTTCTCCGATCACTTTCTCTGTATGAGCATTGGAAAGGAACATGGCTTCAAACTGAGACGGTGCCATATGAATACCATTTTTCAGCATTACCTTGAAATATTCGGCAAAAGCTTTTGTATCAGATGTTTTTGCAGATGTATAATCCACTACCGGCTGGTGCGTAAAGAACATGCAGCCAAGAGATTCCACGGCATTCACCTGATATGGGATACCTTTCTCTTTCAGAATATCTCTGATTCCTCCATAAAGAAGCCGGCCTTTTTCTGAAAGGTTCGTATAAACTTCCGGATGGCTGTACAGATATTTCAGCTGGGTAAGTCCGGCTGCCATGGCAATGGGATTTCCGCTTAAGGTTCCGGACTGTTATACCTTTCCGACCGGAGATACCATTTCCATGATTTCTCTTCGTCCGCCATAATCTCCCACCGGCATTCCCGCACCAATGATCTTGCCGTAAGTAACCAGATCCGGACAGATTCCAAAATATTCTGCAGCACCGCCAAATGCAAGGCGGAAACCTGTGATTACTTCATCAAAAATAAGCAGCGCTCCGTTTTCGTCACAAAGAGTACGAAGTCCTTCCAGAAATCCTTCTGCCGGAGGAACCACACCCATATTGGCGCCCACCGGTTCCACGATCACTGCAGCAACCTCTCCCGCAGCCTGTTCCATCAAGGTGCGGACACTTTTCAGATCATTATAAACAGCTGTCATCGTATCCTGTGTGCAGCCTGCCGGCACTCCGGCGCTGTCCGGCACTCCGCTGGTCATGACACCGGATCCTGCGCTTACCAGCATGGCATCACTGTGTCCATGATAACAGCCTGCAAACTTGATGATCTTATTTCTTCCGGTAAAACCTCTTGCAGCGCGAACCGCACTCATCACTGCTTCTGTACCTGAATTCACCATTCGGATCATATCGATATGAGGAATTCTTTCGCAGATAAATTC